>JAQYDI010000095.1 GCA_028724245.1 Lachnospiraceae bacterium | reverse complement strand
CGGATGTCTTCTGGTATTTTAACAGGGGCAGCAACAAATGGCATATGAATGATCTCCTTGAGTTTTCTTTTAATTATGCCATATATAGGAAACTTTTTCCATAGAAATATTACTTAAAAATTAATGCAATTCTGTACTAGTGTTTCCGCCAGTGCTCTCCAGCCTGCACTGTCCTGATCTGTCAGATCAACTGCATAGGAAGCAAACTCCCCGGCAGCCGAAAATTCTCCGCTTTCGGACACATCCGCCACCCGATACAGCCAAAACGCCGCATCAGAAAGATCATACTGTAATGTGAATGTTGCCGGATGATCGGTATCAACCAGCCCGCGTGCCAGTCCGTGGAGGGGCAGGCTCATCGCGCACATCAGAAATGCCAGCAGAAATACCGGCAAACGTTTCCATAACCGTTTAACAGCCATAACAGGAACATCTCCTTCCTTTTTTACATTATTTTCTTCCCCGTTTGCGGGTGGTAATCAGCAGGACAATCAACAGGATCAACAGCATGGGAGCCGCCGCAACCGGAGCAACAATCACCGGATCGATCTGCATGGCATCTGCCGTAACGCGAACCGATGAAGCATCTTTCTGATTCTCAATACGGTGTCCTCTCACCAGAAGCCGGTGCGTATTGACACCGTAAGGTGTGCATGTCACCAGCGTGCAGTAATCTTTTCCCTCTTCAATATCCAGCGCTGAAATATCATCCGGCTCCACAATCAGGATCTGATCCACTTCATAAGTCAGTGTCTCATCCAACACACGAAGCATGAAAGTATCACCTTTTTCCATCTGATCCAGATTGGTAAACAATTTGGCAGAAGGCAGGCCGCGATGACCGGAAATCACACAATGCGTCCCCGAACCACCCACCGGCAGGGAAGAACCGGCAATATGCCCCACAGCCACCTGCAGAACCCCTTCATCCGTCCCGTGATAGATGGGCAGAGAAACATTGATCTTCGGAATCTCCACATATCCCATCACACCATTACCGGAAATATTCAAAAGACTATCGTATTCCTCCTGCTCTTTCTCATTTAAAAACCAGCGGTTCCCGCCTGAAAGCAGCTTCTCATTGTATGTCACCGCCGCATTCCATATTTTCTCATAATCCACATCGTCAATCCGGCTCACCGCCTCCGCATATCCCGCAATCGCCCTCGACTGATGAAAAGAATTCCAGTAGTCGCTGAGCGAAGGATACAGCAGCAAGGACAGGCCTGTGATAAAAACCAGTACTAAAATTATGGTGGAAAAATGTTTCTTCAAAAAGCTCATAGGTCTGTCCTCAATGCTGTAATGGATGTAATGGATATAATAGAATCAAATTCGGGGGATGATTCGGGCTTTGAGGGAGATAAAATGTAAAATAGTGAGGCTTCGTGACAGAGATATCCTGTACGGGGACACGCTCCCATTCGGGCGGAAACTGCAGCGGTACTAAACTCGCGAACTGTCCTTCGGACAGCCCGCTCGTTAAGTGCCGGCGTTTCCGACGGTCCCCTTTACAGGGTACCTCTGTCACTCCGCCGCCATGGGTGTTTTATCTCATCAAAGTATGGAATCATATTTAGTTGTTTCGTGCGCTCATGCGTTTCTTTGTGATCAGCAGGATGCCTGCTCCGATTACAAGGATGCTGCCGAGGATGTAGAAAATGGTGGTACCGGTGCCGCCGGTGGAAGGAAGGGTGGTACCTGTCTTATTTTCTACGGGAATTGTATTAATAGAGTTTATACCATCTATACCTTTGTCATTCTCTCCATCAGCTTCCTTAACAATATTCGTTACAGATACCGGGTTTTCCAGTTTATTGTAACCAGCCGGTGCCTGTGTTTCTACAAGAGTATAATCGGTATCATTATCTACGCCAACAATAGTAATCACACCAGAGTTAACCGTTGTGAATGTTTCAACAGTTTTATTATTTTCCGTTGCAGCAATTTCATCTGCAGTTGCCACACGGTATGTTGTATCATTGATTTTCACAAGCTTGACAACTGCACCATTTTTTTGGAGCTGGAAAACTGCACCAGCAAGACTTTCAATGCTATCAGCATATTTCTTAACAGCAAACTTATACGTCTTTGTCGTTGTTGTTGATTCTACGCTACCTGCATTACCCCATGTAAGTTTAGCCGTGTTAGTCTGAGTCTGATTAGTAGCTGCATTTTCATTCAAAATTGCCGTATAAGTCAAAGTCAGAGTAATATCATTCGTTAAACTATCCAAATACGTCTGTGTAAATGTAATATCAAAAGTATGACCATCATCAGGATTTTCATTTACAGTATACTGATTACCTTTTTTAAGATTGTCAATGGCAACACTGCCAGTAGTATAAGTCAAACCAGTTGTCACACTATCGTGATAAACAACATTTTTTGCACCTTTAACCAATGTAATCTCTACCTTATATTCAATGGTATCTCCAATCTGTGCATCATTTTCTTTCACATAGTCATCATTGCTATCTTCCTTAACCTTTTTATCAAGAGTATTATCTTTATTCTTTTCATTAATGATAACATCTGTAGACCGAGGTGTTGTTTCTGTCATTGCAAGTGTACCAAGTGAAGATGTAACAAGATAGTAGCCATCTTCCAAACCAGTAAGGCTTGCTGTTACACGGTCATCTGCACCTTTTACACCTTTTGCTGTAGCTGCCACGGAAATATTTTCAGTTTTTACATATGATGCAGCAGCTTTCGCAAATGCCTCTCTATCACTATCACTCTTCTTATCTTCCTTCCAAGAAACATATCCCTGAGAATCAATATTCACATATGAATATCCTGCTCCCTCTCCCGTTCCATCTTCTCCCGGTGCCTTAAAGAAATCATTCCATGCAGAATTAACCGTATATGTAAACGCTGTCTTATCTGCATTTACACTTAAATCCAACATTTTATAGGCACTGTAAGTTTCACCTTCTCTTGCATTGTTAACTGTGATACTGTTTGCTCCTTCAGCCAATGCCGTTAAACTTCCCATGGCCAGTACCATTACCATTGCCAGTACCAAAGCCATGACCTTTTTTAATTGTTTCATACGTTTCATACTCATCTTCCTTTCTTTTTATTTTTTTGCGTAATAAACGTATCGGCCTTCGAATCTTATGCTTCGTTACGCCGTTTGTATATATACGTAAGGAACGCTGCTGCGATGAGGAGCAGTCCTCCTAATGTATACCATAGAGTTCCGATTCCGCCGGTTGCGGGGAGGGCATAGTGTACTATATTGACAAAATCCGCTGTCGACTGCTGACCATTTACCACCTTTCCTGAAACAATGTATCCGGAGTTTCCATTTACCGTAGTTTCATATCCCTGATGATCCAGCTCTGTTACCGTATAATACGCCCCGGCGGGTATTCCTTTTATGGTTGCTGTCTCTCCGGATTTCAGTGTGATAATACCTCCGCTTTTTACAATACCATAGGTAGCATCTTGCTCATCACTGCCTGCTTTGTTTTCATAACTGAACGTTTGATTCAGTTCACTACCGTTTTCATCTGTATATAGATTTACCTGAAAACGGTATGTTTCCTGACTGTAGTCAGCTCCTTTTTCTTCATCTTTCACTGTCTTTCCAATGCAGAGACTGCCTGTATCCCGCTCTGTTGCGGCAGTAGACACGGAGGGTAACGTAAAGCTCATATAGCAGGTTGAACCTGAAGCGCCGCGCTCTGTGTAAAAGAACGACAACGTATGCTGTCCTGATGATCCTACCGGCAGGTAGTCACGAAGGTTTACAAATTCACCGATGGAACTGTGTACACCGCCGATATCACAAACCAGCTGATCGTCCAGAAATACCCACAGGTCATCATCTCCAAAGAAATAGTATTCCAGCGGCCCCTCATAATCTGCTGTGAGATTAAAATTAAGAGAAAAATTCATACCAAAAAACCAGTTGTGAGCCTTTCCATCATCACTTATGGGAAAATTGGCTGCAAGACTTGACCAATTATAGCCATTCGTTTCCGTAAATCCCTGAAAGCTGCCCGGATTCCCATAAGCCCCCCACAGTGCATCCGTTCTGCCTGCAGCCTGATCCATCGGCCAGAAATTATTGGTATAAATATGTGCATGGGTCGTTCCTGATGTCGGCGACGGATTAAAGAAATACTGCAGTCCGTTGAGCGTATTGTTCTGTCCATCGGAATTTTTCAAAGTCGCTGAACTTAATGTATAAGTATCGCCTACTCTGTTGAATGTCAGTGAACTTCCTGCATAAGTCTGCTTTCCTGCAGCGTCTCCATCGTTAAACAGCTTCGGGGCTGTAATCCATTCGTTATAACGGATCGTTCCATCGCTGTTAAGACCCGATGCCAGACCGAATGTTGCGCCGCCATAGTTCCCATTTTTACCAGTATAGTTACTTGTGGTACCATTGTATTTATTCAATGGACCTTCATCGAATAGATACCCCGACATACCGGTACCGCAGTTTGCATTGCCAAACGCCAGAATATCCGCTCCTGACCGCCATGTCCTCTGACCATTTAAACTGGTTCCATAATTGCTTTCACTATTGATTCCCGTGATGCCCGTCCTCCAGCGTCCATCAGCATTCTGTCCACTGGAAATGTTGTAATCATAAAAAGTAGTGCCATTATAGTAATCACCGCTGCTGGAATCCGTTACCAGCCGAATCACAGAATCCTCTGTAATTAAAATGGTCTTTTCATCTGCTTTTCCAGCCTCATTTGTGAAGGTTATATCCGGATCATATGTATAAATGACCCAATCACTCCTTGCGGTACTGGAGGCATCATTTCCTTTTTCCTGAACCCATATTTCCTTCAAAGTATAACTTTCATTATCTTTAAGTTTGTTAAAATACTCCAGTCCCGGAGATGTTTCATATTCACACTTTTCTTCTGTGTACAACTTCGTCAGTTCATTTACAGTCTTAACACGATAAAGTTCTGTTGCATTTCCGTTATTCTGATTTGTATTTTGGCCCGTTCCCTCAAGATAAAGTTTTTTTGTCGCCATCGTTCCGCCATTGATCGGCAGACTCTTTCCCGAAGTATCGATAACTTTCAGTTCAGCATTACCGGAATCTGCAAATCTCGGAATATTTCCGTAATACTGTACGGTAAAAGACGGATTAGCAAGCGTTGCAACAATTTCCACAGGCTGTGTAATATTGCTGATTTCAAAAACGGTTCTGCCTCCGCTCTGTTTTTCTTTCACATCCAGCAGGTCCCTGTTTTCTGCAGCCACCGACCAGAGAACGCCATCCACATTCCGAACTTCAACCGTAATCGATCCATTATCCCCTACAACCCAGTGAAGATCATTCAATTCACCGGCATCGTATACCTGACATCCTTCATCTTTTACAGCCACCGACCAGAAGCGGTTTCCCTGCATCTCCGAACTGTTGCTGTTATAGGATGAAGGTGTGGTATTATGTAATTTATCCGGGTTTGCAGGAAGATAATACATGGTATAATCCTGATTCCAGTAACTCAAACCAATTGCCCAGATTCCATCGGAAAGCTTTATCGCTTCATTATCGGTATAAAATATCTGCGTTGTATCAAATCTACCCAGCTGATGCGCCAGCGTATTATACTGTCCACTTTCATAATTGTATGTCCGGGAAGAAAATCCATACGGAGCAAGAACGCTCCCCGCCTGAGCAGAGGTGATATAGCGCCTGTAAGCAGTGCCTTCACTGTTCTTCATAATATCAGAATCCCTGTATATTGTTTCTACAGTTCCCACCTTCGTCCACGCACCATCAAGGAAAACGGCAAAATCAACATAGTAATCTTCTGCTGTTCCCAGACTGTTCGATACCGGCGTAATCCGTAAAGGCTGAGTGACAGAGGTAAAGCAAAATGTAACGTTGCCATCCTCTGCTGTTGTGCCGGTTACACCTTCTGTAACCGTTTTCCAGTCCGATCCCACACATTGCCATGCTGCGTTTGTTCCTGACGGCAGCGCATTCACCGTTACATTGTCCGCACGCTGTCCTGACAATACAAGCTGAGTTTCCGGTAATGTATCGGACTCACTGTAAACCAACTGTCCGGGATCGTACACCTGTATGGTATAGATATTTGCTGATTTAACCAGATTCTCATCATCCAAAGAAGTAATACCGCTCAGCGATTTGCTGTTTCCCGGTATATAGTATAAATGATATCCCGGATGATCTGCATTTCTCGCCAGAGGAACCACTCGTTGTCCATCAATTTCGACAATATTCGTATCTGCATAGATTTTCAAATCACGGCTTTTCTGCTGATAAGCAACATTGCATGCTTTACTGTCATCATTAAAACCATATTGGCCAAGCATGGATTTCACCTGTTCTACGGTTATATAGTCCCGATTGGTATCAGTCCAGTCGGTTGCGCTGTAATCACCATACCAGCCGGTTTTGGTTGAACCCACACATGTCCATTCTCCATCAATACAGACATAATAATCCACCGGCAAAGATTCAGGGCCGATATCAGCAGCATTCCCTGCTTTGGTCATCAGGCTTCCTGTTACAGAAAAACTATCCTGCGTATGTGTAAAACTGATCCCGCCTTTGTCCTGCTCTTCTGTTTGAACATCAAAAAGCTCCGTATCATCATTGTCAAAATGAATTGCACGGCATGTAGATGACTCATCCACATCCACGCCCGAATCGTATGTAATTGTTACAGATACATCGCCAAGCGGTTCAACTTCGCTGCCATCCAGCATGAATCTGATATCAAAAAAGCGGGCAAATACCAGTTTCTCTGCTCCGGTATTCTCTTCTGTTTCAATAGCATCCTTTGCCTGATCGTAATAAGTCTGATATGCTTCCGTACCCTGAAGAATTTCTTTTGCTTCCAGTTTCACTCCATCGGGCAAACCGGCTTCCGGTCCATATGATACGCTGACTGTATAATCTATTCCTCTATAACTTAATTCCACAGGTTCCGTATTTGCTTTATCAGTTTCGGAAACATCTGTCTCCATCGTTTGATTTATAATATCTGATTCATCTGTGCTTTCCTCTGCACTTGCACTCTGCAGTTCTTCCGGCTCTTCTGTTTCCGCAGTTTCTATTTCCGCGGTTTCCGGCTCTACTGCGGTTTCCGTTTCCGGTTCTTTGCATTTATCTGTATGAATATGTTCTTCTTTTCCGCATACCAGATTGCCGTTATCATCTCTGCATGCTGTTCCGTGTACATGGCCTGTCTGACCGCAGCAGAATGTCTGTTCCGGGAGCTGTCCGTAACCGATGATCTGTTCATCTGTCAGGTCAAATGTGATGTATCCAACCTGATCGTTCAGGTCTCCGGCAATGATTTTTACCTGAATTCCCTGATTGTTCCGAGACCGGGTCTGCGTCTGTTCTGCTTCAGCTGTTGTACTGACTACAAGTCCCACATGAACGGTCTCATCTGTACCATTGTCTTTATTATCTTCATTACCTTTACTGTCTTTGCTGTTTTCCGACACTTCCGGATAGAAGAAGATCAGGTCTCCGGTTTCAGGAAGATAATCCCCTGATTCCACATAACAGTTATACGGTTCTTTTGAGAGTTCTTCCATCCATCGGGAAGCATCTGATTCCCGGGGGAAGCTCTTTTCAGAAATTCCGGCATAATTCAGACAGAATGAAACGAACATGGCGTCCCAGTCACTGTACGGTTCTCCGTACCATGTACCATAACGGGTACAACCTTTTATGGTATCCGTTCCTTCCAGCTGATAATTACGCGTACTTTCTGTATAACCCAACTGTGACTGTGCAATTGCTGTTATATCCTCTGCCCATTCACCGCTCAGCTGCTCCGGGATTGTGCCCTCCCAGATTTCAGCTGTTTCGACATCCGCTTCCGGATCTGAATAGCATTTTAATGTATGTTCATGTTCTTCTTTTTCACATACAAGCTGTTTTTCATAACACGCATCCGTATGTACATGTCCTGTTTCAGCAGTTTCCGGTTCATCTGTTTCCGTTTCTTCCTGTCCATTTTCATCCTGACCCGTCTGTGTTTCCGGTTCATCTTCCCCTTCCGTTTTCCCGCAGATCAGTACCTTTTCATAGCATTCATCAGTATGTACATGTTCTTCTTTTCCGCATACATATTCCTGTTCCATGGTGATTGCAGGCAGAATCAGCATATATGTTGTGACAAATACAACAACTGCAGCCATACACATGACTACTTTCTGCCAGCGTTTATGAATGCGCCTGTTTTTCAGAAACTTTGCTGCTTTTTTCCAAAAAGAAGTTTCCACTGCGATGGCCCCCTTTCTACTTTCCATTTATTGCTGCGTTTTAATCTTTCCGCGCCATCCGTTTATTCCGGTACTCCAATCTCCGTCAGCGGCCATATCCGGAATACAATTTTTCCTACGATCTGCTCTTCCGATACGCATCCAACCGATGTGTTCCGGCTGTCTACGGAGGTTTGCCGGTGGTCTCCCATGACAAATATCTTTCCGTCCGGTACCTGGTATGGCAGTTCGATGTTGCAGTCGCCCAGCGCTTTTTCCTGAAGATAGGGTTCTTCAAGGGGCTGGTCGTTGATGGTGACATTGCCGTCCTCGTCAATGTCAACCCAGTCGCCTGCAAATGCGATGACGCGTTTGATCAGGATCTTGTTGTTGTAATAGAACGATATGATATCGCCCTGTTCAAATGAGCTTCCCTTCAGTGATACGACGATGTTGCCGTTCTGCAGACAGGGCGTCATGGAGGAACCGTATATCTGCAGTACCGGAAGCAGCAGGGTTGCTACCAGAACTGCTGCCGCTGCTACTGTGATCAGCGTATAAATGGTACTTCGCAGAACTCTGCCGTAGCTGTTTTTATAATTCTCATGCTTCAGTTCTGCTTCCAGCTGTTCCAGTGTGGGAGGGGACGGAAACTGTTTCTGATCCATACTTTCTGTCTTTCCTTCTTCACCTTTCATGGCTGTTCCGATCCTCCGGTTTCCCCGGCCAGCTTCTTTACATTCGCAAGATACTGATCCGCTGCTTTCTGAGCTGCTTCAAATACGCCGTTCAGCTGCAGCGCGGCTTCTGCGATAGAACCTGCCCGACTGATGGCCAGATCACGGCTTTTCAGCTTTTTTTCCGCTTCCTCCAGTTTCTGTTTCACATCCAGCAGTTCCTTCTGCTGCTCAATCAACATCTCCAGGAGTTCAGCTCTTTTTAATTTGTGCAGTTCCTTATCCGTCATGGCAGCCCCTTTCTTTTTATCTGCATATTCATCCTGCTCCTGCTTTCGCACCGCATAATATTCATTATGAGGTAAAACCGGAAAGCAAAAAATAAATTTCTGCAGTTTGCTTCAGCTGCTTTTTTTAACAGATGAATTTTTATACAAAAATAAAACCGATTTAAATTGTATTTTCTGTCGGTTTTTTTGGTATGCTTTTTTCTTACTTTTCAGTTATGTATTTTTATTGTGTTTTTTATCCGCTTCGACGATGCAGGTCTTGCAATCAAAAATCAATTTTGCTATAATACTAAAAAGCTAGATTTCTGTGAGCTTATACAGATGTTTTTTCACCGCATAATGAATATTATGCGGTTTTTATATGACCAGTCCAAGCATTTCTATCTGCTTTTCCTGCTCTTCACCGCTGGTTATGGTATAGATCCGCGTTGTATTAATGTTGGAATGCCCCAGCAGATCGGCCAGATGCGATAGATCTTTCTCCGCCTGATAATAGGAGCAGGCAAACAGATGCCGCAGATTATGGGGAAATACCTTTTCTTTGGGCACACCGGCTTCTTCGCAGATGTTCTTCATTTCATGCAGGATATTGCTTCTGTCCATGGGGAGTCCGTTTTTTGTAATAAAAATGCTGCCGGAACGGATCTCCTTCTCACGGATATACTGATGCAGTTCCCTGCACAGATCCGCCGGGAGAATAACTGAACGAATCTTTCCTTTCAAAGACACTTTCGCCCGTTTGACAGACAGCGATTCCACAGTGATAAAACGCAGTTCACTGACCCGTATTCCCGTTGCGCATATGGTTTCCATCAGAAGATACAGCCGCTGATTTCCCTTTCTTTTTGCTGCTTTCAACAATTTAAAATATTCTTCCTTTGTCAGTTCTTTTTCACAGGAACGGAAAGCTTCCCGCTGCACCTTCAGAGATTTCACAATGCAATCATACCAGCCCATTTCCCTGAAAAAACTGTTAAGCGCTGCCAGCATGGAATTCACACTGCTTGCCGCATACTGTCTGATCAGCTTTTCTTTGTATCTGATTACGATTTCCTTACTCACCCGACCTGCCCGATCTGACGAGTCCATCTCATCTGCCCGATCAGCCGTCCTCCCCTGATCTCCTGTTCCTTTTTCATTCAGAAAATGATAAAAGCTTTTTACATCACGCATATACTTCTCTATTGTGGCTCCGCTTTTTTCTTTTTCCTCCATCTTTTTTTGAAATTGTTCCATCATCGACAGATTCATAAAATGTTCCATTTTTTTATTCCTTTCCAAATATCAAGTTTATTCCCGGCTTTTGATCTGCAGTTTTTCTCATTCTTCTGCTTTCTGTATCATCATATCCTTATTTTTCAGACTTATGTAATTTATCCATCACGATGCCATATTTTTTAACTTTTTCCTTTTAAGCAGCCCATAAATGCTGCTGCACTCAGTTTCGGTGGTATACTTACCAGCAGATGTACATGATCCGGCATAATATGTCCTTCAAGAATTTCTACACCTTTATATGCACATAGCTGCTTAATAATATCCCGAAGATCTTTTTCGACTTCCAGACAAAGCAACTGAAAAATCCGAAGATCACAGCCCAGCTGTTCTCTTCGGATTTTTGATATATATATTCACATTTACAATACTACTTCCTGCATCAGCACCCGTACGGAGCCGCCGCAGACCATGCCGAGCTGTGCGCCGGCTTCATTGCTCAGATTAAACCAGCGAATCCTGATTTCATCCTCTTTCATCCTGGCTGCTGCCTGTATGACTGCGTATTCCAGAACCCCGCCGCCTATGGTTCCTATGGTTGTTCCATCCTTCAGGCAGAGCATGCGGCTTCCGACTCCCCGGGGCGCGGAACCATTTTTCTCTATTACAGTGGTCATAACCGCCCGTTCTCCCGGATGCGCTGCAATCCATTCCCAGATGGAAAGAGGCGAACAGTCCGCCTGCCTGCGGTTTTTCTCCTGAATCATCTCAGCCAGTATGCTTACTGCAATCTCTTCCGGTGACTGTGCACCGATATTCAGCCCGATGGGCATGTGAATGGATGCGATCTCCGCATTGCGGAATCCATGTTCACGAAGAAGCTCCCGGCAATGCGCTGCCTTGCGGCGGCTTCCGATGACGCCCAGATACGTATATTCGTGGCGCAGGATCTGTTCCAGACAGACCTGATCATACTTATGTCCTCTGGTTACGATAACATAAAAGCTGTTGTCTCCCTGTTTTTCCAGTATGGGAGACAGATCTTCAAAGGACTGACAGATGATATTGGCAGCACCGGGAAACCGTTCCCTTGTAACCATATCCGGCCTGTCTTCCACGATCGTCACATGAAAGCCAGTCATGGCAGCCATATGACAAACAGGTATGGCTACATGTCCGCCTCCGAAAATAACCAGTTCCGGTTCTGCTGTAAATACTTCCGTAAATACCTCTGTAACCGGTCCGTCTTCTGCCGCTGCGGGCGACATCAGATTTTCCAGTGTCTGAAAATCCAGCTGATTCAGATCCATGCCATCCAGAACGCGGATGGTTCCGGTCCCGTTCTGCTTCCAGATTTCATTGGCCAGTTTTTCAGGCATCCCGTCGTCTGCCAGACATACCTCATTGCGTTCGTTAAATACGATCTGTTTTCCTTTATTCTCTCCGTTCAGTACAACGGACAGCTTTACTTTTTTTCTGTTTATAATTTCATTTGCTATAATCTGATACATAATGATCAATTCCTCCTGCGCGGCAAAGCGCCCGGGAGTAATTCACATATCGAACCGGCAGCGGCCCTGTCCTTTCGCAGACTGCCTTTCCGATTCGCTCTGCCGCTTCCAAAAGCGTCGGAGTATCCACCTGGTTCAGATAAATTTCCATCTCACAGGCAGGAAATCTCCGATGCAGTGGTTCTATATACCCTTCTGACAGAAGAATCGCGTAATCTTCCTCCATCAGAACATCATTTTCCGTTTTATTCAGTAAATCGAGAACCAGCGGAATTCTGTGGCATACCTCGCTGATACACCTTCCAAGACCGCTCATCCCCATAACAACGATAATCCGGCTCGTATGCTCCGGGATCACCGGCTCATGCGAAGCAGGAATTTTGACCGGACGCCGTTTGGAACCATCCGCCTCCGTCAGGATCACATCCGCCATCCCGCAAAGTGCTGACCATTCCTCCCCGGAAGGACCGGTAAATTTAAACCTGCCGTCTGCCGCACGGTGACCATACCACACCACTTCACCGGCCTGCAGAAGACGTTCAGCCTCTGCAGGAGACTGCATCAGCTGACTGGTTCCCTCCGGACACATCTCCGGACATTTCATATGAGTTGTGGTTGTCACCACAACGCGTTTTCCCATTGCGTGCAGTTTTTCCGCATCCTCCAGAACTGAGGAAGTTTTTCCGCCCGCACCCACATATGCAATAATTTCGCACATATTTCAATCACTTTTCTGCTTTCGTTTTGTAAAGCTGCGCTTATCCTGTTTTAACAGATTCACAGCTTTCTGTTTAATCATTTATTCGACCGTCCGTTCGGTCATTGTTTAATCCTTGTTCGGTCATTCATCTGATAATTCACTCATCAGCGCTTCCGCCACACCGCCGGCAATGCATCTTGCCTTATCGGAAATGGTAAAGCAGTTCTTTCTTTCCGATTCTCTCGGATCCACATCTGCGATTTTAAATCCTTTTGTGACTTCATAACCGTCACGGATCAGGCCCCGCAGAACGCCTTTGATCTTCGCTTTTACTTCCACCGACCCTTCATTGCCCTGTTCATCCGTTGTCCGGATCACGGCAATGGTTTCACCGGCTTCCACCAGATCACTGATCTTTCGGACACCGTAAATCACACCGGCTGCTTCTGCATGGTTGACACGCTCTCTGCCATAACCTCCGATGATTCCCGGAACTCCGCTGTTGGGAACCGCCGCTCCCTCATAGATCAGGCGTCCCAAATCATGTCCCCGCTTTGTCTCCACGACGATTTTCACGTCGGTTCCGGCTGTAAAACCGGGACCCAGAGCTACAGTTACCGGTGCCATACCCATGGAAGTACCCAGATTCTTTTTGGCAATAATGGCATCTACCACAGCCCATGGCTTCAGATATGCAATCAGTGACCCCTCCGGGTCTGTAAACAGAGGGATTTCTCCTTCTGCCATGATTTCCTTCATCCTGTTCTCTGCCGCCTGCAGACCGGACGCATCACCAGATGCCTCCGCTGACATCTCATCAGCCCTGTCTATACAGCTGTCTGTATTTCTGCTTTTATAAACAGAACCATCCACATCGCCTGCGTACCGGCAGGTAATCCCTTCTACGGTCATGGTGTCTTCATACACAGCTTCGGAAAATGAAACATATCTGCGGATCGCAGATGGTTTTCTGCTTTCCAGCACCACCACAGGAAAGCCGCACCGATGAAGCCTGTGTATGGTACCGGTGGCCAGATCGCCGCCACCGCGCACCACAACCAGTCTGTCGCTTAACGATCCCACCATAGTCTGTCAAATGACCATGATCAGGGCTTGATCACCAGAGAAGCTTTTTCCATCTTCTCAACGATCACATACATATTGGTAACACTGCCCACTGCCAGCTTTTCCTTCAGCTCGTAGAAATCCAGACAGGTACCGCAGGTCATGATCTCAACTCCCTGTGCTTCCAGTTCTTTGATATCCTCCAGAGAATCGCTGCCTTCACAGGTCAGATACGCACCGGAATTGAAGAAAAGAATAGTTTCCGGCAGATAATCCTGTTTTGTCAGTGCGAAAACAAATGCCTTCATCAGAGATTTACCCAGTTTTTCAGCGCCGTTTCCCATCTGGTTGCTGCCGATGGCCACTACCATACCTTTTCTTCTTCCATCCATCACACAGACAGGCTCTGCATCATCTGCAGGAGCATCCGCTGCACCTGCGCCCAGCTTATCTGCCGGCACATCAATGACAATGCGGAATTCCTTCTCACCTGTCTTCTCCGACTTTGCTTCCAGCTGTCTGGAGCCGGCAAAACGTGATACATTCTGCACAGCGATTTCATTGTCCACCAGAACGGTAATCGTTCCGGCTTCTGTCATGGATTCCAGAGCCTTCTTTGTCTCTACCACCGGCAGAGGGCAGGCAAGCCCCAGAGCATTCACTGTTTTTTCCATCTTGTTACCTTACCTTTCTTAATATGTAATATGAACTGCTTATCAGCAGATTATTCCTCTCCGGCTTCTCCCTCTGCAGCGCCTTCTTCGCCTTCAGCGGACAGTCCCTCTGCTGTTTCCTCTTCCAGCCGGTCTTCTTTCAGTCTGACTTCTCCCAGACCTGTATAGTCCATGATATAATCACTGATATCCTGAACTTCCTGCGATACCTCATAATCCTTCTCATCAAACAGGAATTCATGCAGCTTCTGTACATTGTAGGACAGCCCCTGGGCTACCACCATGCTTTCGCCATTGATCGTGGGCGTATCCAGTGTAAACGGAAATCCTGTCGTATCCTCAATATTGTAATCGATCATGGCAGGAATCAGATCCATAATATCATTATAACTCAGACTGCTTTTAATAAACGGAGTTCCCTGAGCATTTTTATCCATAACGCTCTGCGCCAGTGAAAGTGCGCTGGAAACACCTGATTTTTTGATTTTTTCCACAATTTTGGAAATGATATAGCGCTGTCTTGCTGTTCTTCCCAGATCATCGGGATACTTATTGCCTTCTTCATCGTAAAACGGCGTATATCGGATCCGACAGAAAGCTGTTGCCTGCAGGCCATTCAGATGTACATCTCCATACTCCGTCACATCCTCACATTCCATCCCGGTAATCTTACGCGTTTCGATCAGATAGAAATTAATATACTTCTTTTCCTCTTCGTTGATGTTGATATCCAGACCTCCAAGACTGTCTATAATTTCCGTCAGGCCGGAGAAATTAATTGTCACATAATCCGTAATATCCAGATCCAGATTGGTATTCAGCATGGAGAGAGCGCCCTCAGCACCGCCCCGGAAAAATCCCTGATTGGCTTTCGTATAAGCCACTCTTCCCTCCGGATTGGTTACTTTCAGCATGGTATCGCGGTAAACAGACGCAATCCGAACTGCGTTGGTATCATTATTGATACTTACTACCATAATAGAATCACTGTGCGTTCCGCTGTTCATCTCCGTATCTCTGGAATCCAGTCCAAACAGAGCAATGTTGGTATAACCGGTCAGCTTTTTGGCCACATGCTGATTCACTTCCACCTGATTGGCATCAAAGCTTTCGTCCATAACTTTTTTCTCATAATCATCCTGCACCGACATGCCCACAATCTTTCTGACAAACGGCCAGGTAGAAACTTCCTTTATAACCGCACTCTTATACTTTGAAGGCGCAAAGCTGAAAAACAGCCAGACTGCAGCCAGAACGGCAAGAACGACAAGCAGTACAATTCTTGCTTTATTTTTCTTTTTATCCATCTTTCGTACTCCCTGATATATTTATTTCAGAACATAATTTCAAAAAATCCTTCTGCTTCCAGCTGATTCTGTTCCATCAACTGCTCCAGAATAGCCCTGTCTTCAGGCTTCGCACTCCAGGCCAGACCGCAGCCTGCAGTAATCTCGCCAAGAACCGGTATAATTCTCCCGGGGGCACCTGCCTCCTTACAGCAGGTCTCCATCTTCATGGCTCTGGTGGTCGTCGCAAATGTAATCACCAGCGTCGGTACTTTTTTTCGCATATGCCCACTCCTTCCCGCAAATAATAAGTGCATCGCTTCACATATTTTACCAAAACCAGACATCAAGTGCAACCGTTATCCCCCACAGAACAGTAAATGTAACAGAATGTTGACAACTTTGGCGGTATTTATATATCTAAAAAATTGTAACTGTTCAGAGCCAACCTCGAAAACACGGTGTGTTGGCTCTGAACAATTACAAAAAGGCATGCCCTGCACCAGAAGGTGCCGGCATGCCCGTAACAGTTACTCAATATGAATGCAGATGTTCAGATCACTCTACTCCCCGAATCCGCAGTTGGGATATACGCACACTTTGCAGTTCTGACACTGTCCGCCGTGAGCCAGATGGGTGAAATCCCTGCGGGTCAGCTTCTCTCCCGTAAGGATTCTGGGAACGATCAGGTCATAAACCGTCCGTTTTGCATACATGACGCAGCCGGGCAGTCCGACTACAGGAATACCCTTTACGTAGGAAAGCATAAACATGGCACCGGGCAGAACCGGAGCTCCATAGGTAACGATCTCACCGCCGCAGTCGCGGATGGCTGCCGGTGTCCTGTCATCGGGATCAACAGACATACCGCCTGTCACTTCCACCATGTCAACTCCCTGATCGATAAAATCCAGAACCGCTTTCGTAATCGCCTCCCGATCATCACCGGGGAATACCTGGCCTACGATCTCACAGCCCAGATCCTTTGCCTTCTTCTGCAGAATCGGCCCGAATTTATCCTCAATACGTCCGCTCTGAATTTCCGAGCCCGTAGTTACCATACCGATCTTTGCCGCCTTCATGGGAAGTACCTGAATAATCGGCCCCATCTCCTGACAGACCTTCTCAAACTGTTCCAGCGTCTCTTCCTTTACCACCAGCGGGATCACACGGGTACCCGCAACCATGGTCCCCTCCTCGATTACCTTATTGCCATGGATCGTAGCAAAGCAGATCTCCGGATTCTCCGTAACCGCATAAAGCGCCTCCAGATTGATCTTCAGTACGCCCCGGTACTCCGCATACAGATTGATCTTGCCTTCCTTAACCTCACTCTGACGCAGACCCACGCCGCAGGCCGCCTTCACCATACGGGCCGCAGCATCATTCTCATGCACATAACCCTCTTCCAGATTATAAACATAAATATGCGCCTTTCCCAGATTCAGAAGCTTCTCAATATCCTCCTCACGGATAATATGTCCCTTTCGAAACGCCGCATCCTTCACAACACCGGGAACGATCTCCGTAATATCATGACACAAAACCATCCCCACAGCATCCTGCACTCTAACCTGCTCCATAATAAATACCCAAACCTTTCCAGACAGCCGCATCTGCCGCGCAGACACCGTCATAAATAAACCTCTTATACTCGTACCGGTCCGGAGCCACCCCCAAAACACTCCCTGAATCCGAACAACTACATATATCACCATATTACCAAAAAACGACCTGAACTGCAAGCCAAAAACTGTGCAGAATCACTGTTTTTCGTATTTCATTCGCCCCGCCGCAGAAAGATTACGTCTTTTCTCCACCTCATTCGCCCCTCGCCGCGGGCAGTTCCCGGCCCTCCAACACACAGCGGGGCGTCCATGGGACAAGTCCTGTCAGCGGCATTTTCAGCCGCAGAAGGACTTCGTCTCATGCTCGCCCTGCGTTAACCGGACACCTGAATCTGCCCCTGAGCAGACCAGAATGACCCAAAAACCTTATTTGATTTTCAGCAGTTCTGCTCCGGCTTTAATACTGCCTTCTGCAGCTGTCATCTTAACTTCTGCGTAATCTTCAGTGTTGGATACGATAACAGGAGTAACTGTACGATATCCGGCAGCCTTGATTCCTTCCAGATCTACTACGGAAAGCAGATCACCGGTCTTAACCTTATCACCGGCTTTAACCTTTACATCGAAGCATTTACCGTTCAGCTGAACAGTATCAATACCTACATGAATCAGCAGTTCAACGCCATCTTCTGTTACCAGACCGATTGCATGCTTTGTATCAAATACCATGCTGATCTCGCCGTTGCAGGGAGCTTTTACCTCTCCTGAAGTGGGTTCGATGGCAGCACCCTGTCCCAGCATGCCTTCTGAGAAGACACCGTCTTCCACTGCACTTAACGGAACTGCTTTACCTGTCAGAGGAGCCATAATTGTCTTTTCAGCACCGGCTTCCTTCTTTGCTGCAGGAGCTTCTTCCTTCTTTGCACCGGAGCCTCCGTTCAGATCATCCATTGTTACAGGGGGATGTTTTGCAATGAAGTCTTACAGATTGGCTTTTACGATATTAACACTGGGTCCGTAGATAACCTGGATACCGTTACCTTTCTTAACAACACCGGCTGCACCGCTGCTCTTTAACAGACCTTCGTTTACCTTGCCTCCATCAACTACAGTCACACGAAGTCTTGTTGCACAGCAGTCAATATCGGTAATATTATTACGTCCGCCCAGACCAACTTCGATCATAGCGGAAACAGGATCCTCACCGCCTGCAGCTGCGCCGCCTGCTTCACCTGCTTTTTTCGCATTTACATCGGCTCTCGTGTACAGTTTTACTTCTTCTTCATCGTCACGACCGGGTGTCTTCAGA
>JAQYDI010000094.1 GCA_028724245.1 Lachnospiraceae bacterium | reverse complement strand
AGTCGGTGCAGAAAAGTGGAACGGTGAATAAACAGGGCCGAAGCGGAAGCGGAGGCACTGAAACGCTGCCGGACGAACATCTGCAGCGTCTCATATAAAGCACAGTGATTGGCGGTATCATAACCGCGCAGGATGCCAAGGGCTTTATGCTCCAGCTGATCGGCGGGATACTGGCTGATGGAACGGTCTTTCAGATAATCCAGTGCATAATCATGAAAATGGTAATACCAGAAGGTGCTGTGTTTCTGTTTGCCCAGTCTCAGTGCATCTCCGGCTTCCATGTAAAGCAGGTGAAGCTTGTGAATGTCATTTATGCAGTTGCTGATTCCGGCTCTGCACAGATTATCACGGAGGAAATAGGGCAGCTTCTGGTTGAAATCCGGATTATTGTTCGGATTGGAAGCCGATTTTTCCATCCGCTTTCCGGAAGGCAGATTTGCCGGTTCCAGCGACAGGTTCCGGATACAGACTACCTGCTCCTGAATCTGCAGCGCACAGGTGGTTGGGAAATTCTGTTCGAAATCGGCGCAGAGATAGGTGCGTGAAATGCTGTTGCCGTGTTCTGTGATTTCCAGCCGTAGAACCTGATAGTTGTGGTGAAGCTGCCAGCCAAAGCTGTTCAGTGCATTCTGAAGGGAAATATCATCCTGAAAAGTACCCGTCAGGAGTCCTTCCAGCGTTTTCAGGAATCGTGTATCTCTGCGGAGGTGTCCGGACTGGCTGTAGTGCCGGAGATAGGCCCGTTCCGCAAAGGAAGCAGTGTATTCCAACAGCCGCACTCTTCCGGAGACAAAGGTCTGTTCCGGGAAAACAGCCAGAAGTCTGCCAAGATACTGATCGTCACAGAAAAAGTTGTAATAGTAGAGAAGACCTTTGTAGGGACTCGGATAGGAGCAGACTTTTCTGGTATGGAAGCTCTCGGCAAATTCCGGCTGGGTATTGAGGATGGAACTGACTTCATCGGGGGGCGTCGTTAAGATACCGAAAGGATCATTCTGACGCGTATTTTCGGAAAGGGAGGAAAAATCGGTCTGATAAAAGCCGTCGCAGATGAACAGTTCCATTTCCGTATATGCGGTGGAGAAGGAGAGAATCCGGGAAGCTGTTTCGCGGTTAAGATCCGACTGGTGGAGTAATTCCCGCCACTCGTAAAAATCTGCAAAAACAGTCAGTACATCGTTAAATACCTCATGAAAGGAAAGTTCTGTTTCTGCGGATTGTTTTATGAAAACAACATTGTCTGTCAGTTCTTCTGCCTGTGCCCGGTCTGTGTCAGGATATCCGCAGACAAGCAGGGAACAGCCGTGGTAAGTCTTTTTGCTGTTCAAATATTCTTCTTTTGTCAGAATGTAAAGATATTCCCGGTCGCATGGAAAGCGGCTGCCGGTTCTTACGTTTTTCAGCTTTCTGTTTCCTGTAAAACCGCGTGAGGGAACAAGATGATACAAATTGTTCAGTTTACAGCATAAAATATCAAAAGTCATTGAAATTTCCATACTAAAATCTCCTTTTCCGTTTGATACAAAATGTATCAAATGCTTTGGAAAAAGTCAACAGATACAGGATTTCCTGGTTATGTTTTCCATGATACAGTTAAGTTACAAAGGGTATCAAATCAAAGGAGGAGTAAAAATGACTGAACGGGAAAATTATCTTGCATTATTGAATCATGAACCGGTGGAATGGGTTCCCAATGTTTTTATGGCGGCATGTTTCTGCGGAGGGGCAGATGAGACATTTGAAAACGGGCCTGCAGGGGGCGGTGAGGATGGATTCGGGTGCCGCTGGCATGCGACGAAATCAGCCAATGGCCAGCCGGTTCCCGAACCGAATTTTCAGGTCTTAAGCGATGTGACAGCATGGGAAGATGTTGTAAAATTCCCTGATCTGGACAAATTTGACTGGGAAGAGATGGCTGCAAGACAGATGGCGGCTTTTGACCGGAATAATCAGGTTCTGGAATATCATTCTTGGAATTCCCAGTTTCTCCGTCTGACCCATCTGATGGGATTTGAAGACGGACTGTGCGCGCTGTATGAAGAACCGGAAGCATGCTACGATCTGATGAGTGCCATTACGGATCATAAAATCCGGATTATCGAACGTGCGTACAAATATTTTAAACCGGATGTATTCGTGAATTATGATGATGTGGCTACAGAGCGGAATCTGTTTATTTCGAGAAGTACCTATCAGGAACTGATAAAACCTCATCACAAACGAATGAATGATGCGGCAAAGGCCTACGGCATGATGCCGGTTCAGCATTGCTGCGGATACTGTCAGGATCTGATGGAGGATTTCATTGATGAGGGAGCTGTGGCATGGCAGGCAGCGCAGCCGTCCAATGATATTGTGGAAATCATCCGCAGATACGGTGATCGTTTCTCTGTAATCGGCGGTTACGATACGCAGGGAATTCCCGGTATGCCTTCCGCTTCTGCTGAACAGGTTGTTCAGGAAGTAAGACGCTGCATGGATACCTACGGTAAAATCGGAAAAGGCTATGGTTTCATGGGATTTCTGCTGGCGGAAACAGGCGACAAAGATGCTGACATGAAGATGGGCCTTATGATGCAGGAAGCTGTAAAGCAGGGACATGCAGTTCTGGCAAAACCGTAAAGATATGTTTTTCAG
>JAQYDI010000093.1 GCA_028724245.1 Lachnospiraceae bacterium | reverse complement strand
TAGTGTAACCGTTACACTAAAATTATACCACATATTTCGACTCTATGCAAGCAAAAAAGCTTGATTTTTCAAGGATTTCAGGCATTTTTATGACTGTAAAAAACGGTTTAGTGTAACTTACATAAGAAGCTGACATATAAGGGCAAACTGTATGACAAAGGCAGATTACAAATTTTTATGTACTGTAATGTATTCTGCTTGGTTTTTAAATTTACATATGACAATAGCGAGTACAGCCATTAATAAAGCAGTTAGTAATCCTGTCATGATAGAGGATGAAATTTCATGGTGATAAGGGTATACTATAATTGCGGTAAAATTGTCTAAAATAATTGCGGCAATAGCTTTTTCTTTCGCCTTTTTTCTTTTTTCATTGGATACAGGATGGTTTTTGTGTATAATTGGTGCATGAAAAAAAGCGATTGCCAATGCAAATACAGTTATTACGAGGAAGCCACAGGGATACAATGTTGGCCATATGGGATTGATGGAAAGACTGCAGATTCCGGCGGCAGTTCCTGTTAAAATGCACCGTGCATGAGTTGAAGCATGGTATCCTCCCAGAAAAAGGCGGACTGCTGTAAAACTCATGCACCATATGACAATATATATGGTTTTGTTCATTAAAAATCCGCAGAATAAAAGTAAAAAATCAGAAATCAGTTCATTTGCCAGACATTCTATACCATAAGCATACACTTTCTCCTGTGTCGGATCACCACCATTATGGCTCAGCCATGCAGACAGCCATTTTGAAAAATGTTCAATCATTGCAGTGACCTCCGCTCCTGCATCAGAGAAATGATATCCTGCTGCAATTTTTTCAGATAAGTTCTTCCGATGGGAATTCGTTCCTGATTGGAAAGAAGAATTTCCGTGTTGTTCATGAATTCGATATGTGTCAGATTAACAATTACAGTCCGGTGGCACTGAACAAACTGCTCGGGAAGTATTTTTAAAAGATTTCTAAGTGTCTGGGGTACGGGATAGCATTTCTGCGTGGTTATAATATCTGTGGAATGATTCCGGCTGGAAAAATACAGGATATTCTGGTAAGGAATCTGAAGTACAGAATCCCTGATACGATAGAAGAAACAGTTTCCAGATAGCTTTTCCAGAACCTGATTCATACAATGACGGATTTTTTCATAAGAAGCAGGTTTTATCAGGTAGTCCAGTGCATGGACGGGATATCCTTCAAAAACGTAATCTTGAAAATTTGTCAGAAAAACCAGATCACCGGAATAAGATTGAGACCGCAGTTTTTTTGCGACGTCAATTCCATTTTCTCCATTATTCAGTACAATGTCAATGAAAAGAATATCATAATGCTTTTGACTGATTGCTTCATAGAGTTCAGATGCAGAACAAAGTGTATCAACAGACAGATCACAGCCGGTTTCGTTCTGCCACTGACGGAGCAGTTTCATAAGGTGATCAATATAGATCAATTCATTTTCCAAAATACAGCAGTTAAGATTCATGGTGCTCTCCTTCCGGAAGATGCCTGTTCTGCAGAGGCAGTACGATTGTTACATGAAAAGATTCTTTTTCCGGAGAGATTTTCATAAATCCCTCCGCTTCCGTTACAATCTGTTCAATTCTTTTCAATCCGATGCCATGTCCATTTTCTCCTTTCGTACTTTGCAGGTGATTCATAGAATCATAATGGTATTTACCTGATGAACTGTTGCCTATATCAATATATAAAAACTGATTGTAAGGTTTTATTTCCAGATTTATGTATTTTTCAGCAGATATATTCTGATTGGAACAGGATTCTATTGCGTTGTCCAGCAGATTGCCCATCAAAGAGGTCAGTTCCAGATTGCTTAATGGAACGGAATCCGGAAGAAAGATGCTGTGGGCAAACTGAATCCCCTGTGACTGGATTCCGGGAAGTTTGCTGGTCAGTACGGCATCCAGTACATTATTTCCAGTCTGGATCTGCCATGTACTGCGTTTCATTTCCGTATGGATAGAATCCAGATAATCCAAAGCAGAAGAAATATCTTTTTCCTGCAGCATAATTTCCAGAACAGAAAGATGGTGTTGGAAATCGTGTTTCCATGTCCTCAGCAGCTGGTTGGTACTGCTTAAAAGTTCAAACTGTTGTTTTTCAAACTGTTTCCGGCGATTTTCTTCCATCAGCGCAAGATTTTTCTGATAAAGAATCCCAATATAATAAAACAAAAAAATAGATAAAAAAAGAATAACCAGAAGTAGAAGAACAGACAGAAACAACCGGTTGGATGTCCCGGTGGAACAGCCTTTCAGCCGGATTAACAGATCTAAAAGAAATTCCGAAGCAGTTATGCCTGCTGCAACGATAATGAACCAGAAAATCTGAATAAACCAGGGAAAAACAAAACTGCGAGTGTTTTTTCTGATAAGAAGCAGTACACAGCAAAAGCAAATGAAAAGATAAAAAAATGTCATTACAATACTGACCGGATATTCCATGAGAGTATTGCAATCCCCCCGGATGAAAAGCTGGCCGAATGCAATGGTAAGTGTATCTGCCAGGACAGTGATCACAGGATAAGCACATCCCCAGAATATTGATCTGGCAGGGGAGTCTGTACTCAGTATCAGGGCAATGAAGGAATCCATCCCTAAGGTGATTGCCATGCGAAGACTGTCAGTGGATATCAGCTGATTCATACAGGTAACAGAAATTGCCTGCAGGATGAAGCAGACCAGTATCAGCGGGCGGCATGGCTTCAGATGCAGCTTTCTGGACAGCAACAGATAAATCAGCAGTTCTTCTATGGAATTAATCAGTAAGTTAAAAAGAATCTGCATAACAGGACTCATGAAAATCTCCTTTATCATAATTTCTTTTGTATAACAGGATAACATATATGGAAAAGGAAATCTATAGGGGAAGAATGCAGTTCACGCAGTGGGGAATGCAGTTCACGCAGGTTGTATTGATTTTTTAATAATATATGATATTCTGAAAATATAGTATCAATTACTGATGTCGATTTTTTGAAGGGAGGTGAAAAGAGAAGGGAGGTGAAAAGATAAGATGAAAAACAAGGTGGTTAAGTTAATTTCGAATTTGTTTGCTTTTGCAGCAGTAATGTTTGCAACGGCTCCTTGCCATGGAAAATTTCATGAACCGGAAATTCCTGTTGAATTAAGATTGGGAAAATAATTTTTTTAATGTAATTGGTTGCAAAATATGGAAGGAGTGTGAAAGAATGGGAAAAAAAATAGTTAATGTATGTGTTGCATTAATATTATGCGTTTTAATGTTGCCTGGATCAATAGTAAATGCTGCTGGAATTAATTCTGAAAATAGTAATGTAGAATTGGAACAGGTGATAAATGATTACTTTGAAAGATTTTATTCTGCATTATTAATGGATAGTACGGAGAATTTTTCGAAGGATGAGTTTTCCAGCATAAATGGCTATATTATTGCTCAGAATGTAATTAGTACCAGAGAAACATATAAAAAACTTTTAGGTGGTATTTGTAGTGTTCATCTTGATGAAGTTGTAGTGGATGATCTTACTGAAAAAAATGATGTTTTAGAGGCGATGGTTTATGTTAAATATACATATGCTTATGATGATGCCAGTGAAGAGAATCAATGTACAACTGGTGATTTAATGAAAGTCACTATTTCAAATAATAATGAGTATATTGTTCAGGATATTGATAGTACATCTGTTGAAGTTCAAATGGTAAAAGATAGCATTAATAACACCATGACTGTTAGTGCCAGAAATTCATATGATTGTTATGATGCTGTTGATAATTATTTTGAGGAAATTCAAAGCAATGCGGATTCTTTGACAGAAGATATTGCTTACGCTGAACCGATTGTAGAGCCAGAAGATGATGTATTACCTTTATCCACATCAGTTTCATATAATGCGCAAACTGCGAGAGATTATGGATTTCGTTTAGGTGATCATTATGAAAACTATATATTCAACAGAGCTTCTTTAGACTGTACAAATTTTGTATCTCAGTGTGTTTGGGCAGGTTACGGAGGTACAAATGGTTATAGTATTCCGTATTCACCTTCTTCAACTAATTCAACATGTGTCAAATTAAAAGAGCGTGTAAAAAATGATTATCGGATGACAAGTGCATGGTATGGAAGAATGTATGGTTCTAAAAATGGTGATCCGCCCTCAAACTTCTGTGGCGTAGTTAGCTTTTATGACTATGTTACAACTAATACAGGGAATGGTCCTAGAGCTAACTCGTATAACAATGGAAAAGTTTATTCCAGTCTATCAACAACCATGAATAAAGGCGATGTATTACAATTTTATAAAAGTTCAGCAGGAAGATACTATCATTCAGTAATAGTTGTATCAACAACAAATTATAAAGTGTCCGATTACGCAAAAGTACGTGTAGCGCAGCATCAAAGTGAGTATTATAATAGAAATCTGTCTGATTTGATTAATAATTTTGGTGGAAAATCTTGTAAAATGAGGTTATTACGATTTAAGTCAGCTACATTTTCTAGTTGATCAGCGAATTTAATGTATTTGTAGTTTTAGGATAATAAGTTAGAAATGCACGAAATAAATTAGGTTCGTGCATTTCTGTGCATATTTGTTAAATATGTGGAGGATTAATTTGAAAAAAAAAATCTATTCGTTAGCTATTTTATTTATCCTGTTTGTTATTATGGTTTTGTTTTTGTTTCGCACGGGGCCGAAATTGCCAGATGGAAATATTAGAAATTATTTTTTAGGAAAAACTCCTCATAGTTTTTTATTTACATTTTGTGATGAAGGTTTATTATTTAAAGATGATGTAAAGATTCAGGATTCTTTTGAATTTCAAGGTTTATATTTTAATAATTTGAAAGGAAAAGAAATCTTATTAGCTGATAATTATTATTGTAGCGTTAATTATTATGATGACAGTGTGTACTATATAGATAATAATTTTAATATTCGAAAAGTGGATGTAAATACTCAGAGTTCGAATATAGTGGTTCAAGAAAATGGAAATTCTATTAAAGATATTTTGATTATTGATGATATTATGTACTATATACAAGATAAAGGAAGTGAAAAATTTTCTTTATTTGGGTACAATTTGTCAACTGGAAAAGTAAAGGAGATAGCGGAAGGAATCAGTTTTCATTATCTTTACGATTACTGTGGATCTGCGGGTGTAATTATAAAGGAAAGTAATAAATTTGCAATCTGTTCTTACGAGAAAGGTGTAGAGAAACTTTTTGATAATTTAGAATATGAGATTCAGGGATTTTTACCGGATCAGTCAATTGTATACTATGATGATGGAGTATATTGTAAAAAGAATTTTGATGATGAAAATTCTGAATTATTGTTTGAATGTGATAATATTTCAAGAATAATTTTTCATTCAAACGAAATTATATTCTCAACTATAGATGAATATGGGTTAATTGAAGTATATTTATATAATTTTGAAGAAAAAAAATATAGTAAAATTGCAAATTCAAGTTATGAGATCAGAGATTTTAATGATGAATATATTGCTTGTGGTTCGGATGATGGGTTGGGAAGTGTTAACCTAATTGACCGGAAAACTGGGGAACAGATTATTCTATCAGAAAAATGAAAAAAGTATCTTGTATAAACACTCGTGCAGGGACTCCAAGTGTCCTCACTACGGATACCTGAAGTAAGATGTTCTCGTTTCGTTGGGGGATATCGAATAATGGAATTTATAGCAATTCAAATATAGGGAGAATGACAATGAGACACGGAAAAAACGTTTTAATTATTCTGACAGCTGTAGTATTTATGTTTTGCGGATGCAATAAAACAGAAAGTAGTCCATACAAGGATACTGCATCTGTGGAGCAAAATACAATAGGTGTTCTAGAAAACAGTATAGTAAATCCAGAAACAGATTCAACGAACAATAAAGAAATGGAATCGGGTTCGGAAGGTGAAACACAAAATAATAAAAATTATATGCAGGCTCTCAGCAGTCAGGAACTGAAAAAAGTAAAAAAAATGGCTGAAGATTTTTATTCAGGAGAGAGTTTTCCGTATGATTTATTATCCATAAAAGTGGCAGATGATTCGGATCCTGTATATCAGTATTACCCTGAATATGAACCGGGGAATATTATTGCCTTTTTAGCAGAAACAACACATGCAGGGAGAGGTACATATCGTTGTATTCTTTTTGCAAGGAAAGATAAAGACGAATCATGGGAAAGAATTAATGAAGGATATTAATGATTAGCACTTTTTTATAACTTCATCAATACGTGAGTTTTTGCGGAATGTGTAGCAGAAGAGTTTTACAGAAGCAGGACAGATAAAACGAAAAGGAGTTCTGACGGGCAAACGGATAAAAAATCCTATGATACCATTATGATACTAAAAAAATGAAGAAATACATATATCCTGTCCTAAACAGGTGAATCAGGACAATATAATCAGCAAAAGTACAAAAAAACAAGGCGATACAGCAGTCTTTACAGTCGTAAAGGTGGACGATCAATACCTGCTTAACCTGGTTAATTCCGGTTCTGTTCGTTCAGAGAATTATTATCGATTCCAGAATGAAGAAAAGGATAACATTCTGGTTCATCAGAAGAAACTGTCGGAAGAAACGGGGCTGTCCATTGCTGTCGGAAATATGGAGGAAACAGCAGAAGCGGCAATGCAGAATCTGGAAAGCTCCATTTCACGCTGGAATGGACAGGGGGAGGTATTGTTCTCGGGCTTTCTGGTGAATCCTGAGTGGTGCAGCCGGATAATGATATGGGAAAATGCAGTCACTTTTACACGGGAGGATGACACAATCTATATTTATCCGTGTGATCTGGAACTGGATGGGGCACGATTCACCCAGGTACTTGAGTCAGGGGAAGTGAGTATTACATATAATGGGATGAAGGATCATGTAACTGGAATGATGATCTTTATCTTACAAACAGATGTCGGTGCATTTAAGATCCTTGCAGTGGATCCTGCTTTTGTGAGCAGTCTGTTTAAGTGATCTGTTTTCCTTCCGGCAGACCAGAAGGAAAACAGATACATATGGATTAATAGAGCAATCAAAAAAATGGAACCAGGTTCCATTTTTTTGTTGCAGAGATTACATACCAGCCAACATCCCATATTGTATCCGATGTATAAGCAATACGAGGAGGGATACCATGACAAAAGTAAAAAGAGGGATGTGGAAAACGGTGAGAAAAATCGAAGCATTTCGCCCGGAAATGCGACAGTTTAGCGATGCAGAAATCCGTGCGAAAACACAGGAATACAGAGTTAGAATCGAAAAAGGGGAAAAGCCGGAGCATCTGCTTCCAGAGGCATTTGCCCTGGTCAGAGAAGCATCCTTCCGGACACTGGGAATGGAGCATTTTCCGGTTCAGCTGCTGGGAGGGATGATTCTTCATTATGGAAATATCGCTGAGATGAAAACCGGCGAAGGGAAAACACTGGTATCGACATTACCTGCCTATTTAAATGCTTTGTGCGGAAAAGGCGTACATATTGTCACAGTGAATGATTATCTGGCAAAACGGGATGCGGATATGATGGGGAAGGTATTTCAAATGCTGGGAATGCGTACAGGGGTGGTACTTTCTGACACGAATCATTCGGAAAGGAAGAGCGCCTATCAATGTGATATTACCTATGTGACCAACAGTGAGATCGGTTTTGATTATCTGCGTGATAATCTGGTAACAAAAATGGAAGATCGGGTGCTGCGGGGGCTTTACTATGCGGTTGTAGACGAAATCGACTCCATCCTGATCGATGAAGCAAGAACCCCGCTGATCATTTCCGGTCAGGGAACCCGTGCGGACAGACTGTATGAAGGCTGTGATATCCTTGCCAAAGGGATGGTGCGCAGCAGTTCTCCGGGGGAGTTTTCTCAAATGGATGTTTTCGCCGGTCTGCCGGTGGAAGAGGATGGAGATTTTATTGTCAATGAGAAAGATCATTTTATATGCCTGACCTGTGAAGGTGTCCGAAAAGCAGAGGCATTTTTTCATATTGAAAATCTGTCAGCTCCTGATCAGGCTGAGAAACAGCATACTTTGTTAATGGCATTGCAGGCCAACTACCTGCAGAAAAGAAACAAAGACTATGTGGTGAAAAACGGGGAAGTCCTGATTGTCGATGAATTTACAGGCCGTATCCTTCCGGGCCGCAGGTATTCTGACGGCTTACACCAGGCTCTGGAAGCAAAAGAACATGTAAAAATAAAAAGAGAATCCAGAACTCACGCCGCGATTACCTTCCAGCATTTTTTCAACAAATATACGAAACTGTCCGGGATGACCGGGACTGCAATGACAGAAGCAAAAGAGTTTAAACAAACATATGGGCTGGATGTATATGAATTGCCAACCAATAAGCCGGTCATCCGTAAAGATCTGGAAGATCAGGTGTATCGAACAAAAAGGGAGAAATATCATGCTGTGGTGGAATCAGTCAGAAAAGCACACGCAAAGGGGCAGCCTGTGCTGATCGGTACTCCGGATATTGAAGATTCTGAGGAGCTGAGCCGGATTTTGCAGATAAACGGCATATCCCATCAGGTACTGAATGCAAAGCAGGATGAGATGGAAGCCCGGATTATTGCGGAAGCCGGGAAATCCGGGGCCGTGACCATTGCAACCAACATGGCCGGACGTGGAACCGACATTCAGCTTAATCGTGAGGCTCGCCTGGCCGGTGGGCTGAAAGTAATCGGTACACAACGGCATGAATCCCGCCGGATTGATAACCAGTTGCGCGGCCGTTCGGGAAGACAGGGAGATCCCGGAGATTCCTGCTTCTTTGTTTCCCTGGAAGATGAACTTTTCCGCCTGTTCGGTTCTGAAAAAATGGTTTCGGTATTTCGTAAAATGAATATTGAAGAAAATGAACCGATTGATCACCGGATACTTTCAGGATCGATCCGGAAAGCACAAAAGAGGGTCGAAGAAAACAATTACAGGATCCGGAAAAATCTGCTCAGCCTTGATGAAGTCATGAATGAACAGAGAGAATGCATATACCGGGAGCGAGATCGGGTTTTATCAGGTATCGGGATAGAGGAAAGCCTCAGGAAAACCATGAAGAAGATCATTGACGATAGTCTTGGAAAACATAAAGATGAACAAGAACGGATCGAACACATTACAACGTATCTTCCTGTAGCCAGATATTATTTTCATTTAGCTGGGAATTTACGGAAGAATCTTTATCAGGCAGTGGAGGACCTGTATCAACAGAAAGAAAAAGAACTGGGCAGTACGGATGCAATGAGAAGTGTTGCACAGGTGCAGCTGCTCCGGATAATGGACAGGCATTGGATGGATCAGATCCATCGGCTTGAATTATTAAAAGAAGGAATCAGTCTGCAGTCATATGCACAGAGAGATCCGATCATTATATATAAGGAAGAAACATATCTTGCATTTGATGAAATGATTGACTGTATCAGGAAAGAATGGATCCGTGTCCTGTTTCAGTATCATTATGTGAATGGGGCCCGATTTAAAATATAGTAGTGAAAGATGGCAGAAAGTATAACACCATCCCTCGTCTTATATTAGCAACAAAAGAACGAAGGATGGATATTGCTCTGAAAACTAACATTTACAGACTTTATATGAGCAATACATTAATTGTGATGGTTATTATGGTCGTCAATATGATGATCTGAAGTATTAATATTTTGCGTTTGTGACGTTTGTGTCTGAGAAAATGGCTCTCTACTATTGGATGTATGATTACAACCAAATAAAGAAAAAGCAACCAATAATACCACTAATAATATTTTCTTCATTTGCTGCTGCTTCTGAAGCTCCTTTCCGGGAATATTTCAATACCCAACTTTTTATCCTAAAATCCATATAATGGCCACTCAATATCATTAACATCAGGGAGCAAAATCCCGATTTTCCTTGTAAAATCAACGTTTTCTGGACACCGCAGGGTTGTTTTCGTTTAGTGTTTATGATATAATATAGACACTAAATAAAAGGAGTTGCCACATGCCCAGAAAAGCTTCCGGGGAGCCCAAGGTCAAACGTATTGAGCGGCCCCAATCAAATGGTGATATCTACATCTATGAAGTTACAACACTGTATAACCCCGAAAAAAGGTATAATAAACATGTTTCCAGCAGACTGCTTGGGAAAAAATCCCCAGATGGTAACGGCATCGTTCCAACCAGACCGCGCAGATCTCTCAAAACGGCCAATAATACTGCTGTCCGTAAGACTGTCGGTGTCACAGACATTCTTGAGTGGATCGGCAGGGAATCCGGAATAGATGACGACCTGTTCAATTCCACGGATAAAGGTACGGCGCAAAAAATAATCTCCATTGCAAGGTTCTGGATGGCCAATCCTGATAAAACGATCCGCCGTATTGAAGAATGGCAGATAGGTCATGAGCTCCCCTATCAGGAGGGCCTTTCCGAGGACACATGTTATTCTCTGATGAAAATGCTGGGCCAGGATATTTCAGTATCTCAGAATTACTTCCGCCATCGGGCTTCACATGCGGCATCAAGAGCATCTGTTGCCGTCGACAGTACCACAGTATCCTCATATTCTGAATTCCTGAATGATGTACGTTTCGGTTACAACAAGGACGGTAACGGTCTGGCCTCTGTGAAAATGCTCACGTTATTCAGCCTGAAAGATCACCAGCCGATTGCTTTTTCCCGTCAGCCAGGGAACATACCGGATGTTATTTCCGTACTTAACGCATTGAAACAGCTGTCTGTTCTTGGCATGGACAAGCCCTTACTGGTACTTGACGGCGGTTTCTTCTCAGAGGATAATATTCTTGAGTTTATGCATGCACATATAAAATTCCTGATGCGCGGACAACTTGATATCAAGTGGATTTTCCCGGAACTGCAGTCTGCAGCGCAGGAGATAACAAAACCGTCAAATGCGTGTCCGGATGACCCGAGCCTGTACTGTGTCACCAAAAGAATCAGCCATGTGTTTTCATATAAACGCAAACGCACACGTAGCGAGATACAAAAAGGGGCCATTACCCCAGAAGAACATCGTTTGTATCTTCATTTCGTGTTGGACACGGATAAGGCGAGGCTTGACACAGCCATCCTCATGAAGGAGATACAGAGTGTAAAGCAGCAACTCCTGAACGGTGAGGATGTATCCCTGCTGACGAAATCTGAGCGCCGTATAGCAGAACGGTTCCTGATCATAAAGACAGTGCGTGGTCGGATGACTGTAGCATTAAACGACAAAGCGATCATGAAAGAAACCTGTTTCTATGGATACTTTGTACTTGTATCAAATGAGAAAATGGATGCCTTTAGTGCCTTAAGGGAATACCGCCTCCGTGAGAAGACGGAGGAAGGTTTCCGCATTGACAAACAGTATAATGATGCCCATGTAACGCGGTCAAAAACTACCGAATCACTGGAAGGACGCTTTTTCTGCCAGTTTGTCGCATATGGCTATGAAACTTTTTTTCTAAAAAAACTTAATGCACTTAAGAATTCGCTTGCTGTTCCTACGGGTGATCCGGCACATGACAAATCGGAAACTTTCAGGAAAGAAAAAGCACTTCTTAACTGGTTAAAAGGTATGTCTGTAGCGAAGCTGTTTGATTGGTTTGATGCCATTCAGGAAACAACGGTTAATTCAAACATAGGCAGAGCACGTTGGCGGACAGAGACAGTCGAAAGGGATCGGCTTTTTCTGACTCGGCTGGGCATCCTCAAGAGTTAATTTGAGTGACTATAATTCGGATTTTAGGTTTTATATCAAATTTAACATACAAACAGGAAAAGTCAATACAATTTGCGTGAACAGCCCTTTTAAACGCGTGAATTGACAATCACATTTGTGGAATTATCTGTTTTTTTATGATATTCTATATGTACGCAGATTGCAAAAGGAAAGGGGTAAATATTGAATGGGAATTCTGGAACTGCATCATGTCGGGTACATATACAGTACAAAATATCAGAAAGTAGAAGCTTTGAAGGATGTCAGCTGTGTATTCGAGACGGGTCTTCTGCAGGCAATTGTGGGGCGTTCGGGAAGTGGCAAAACTACGCTTCTGTCACTGATGGCAGGGCTTGACCTGCCTTCATCCGGTGAAATTCTCTGTGCGGGAAAGCCCACATCTTCCATGAAGCTGGATGAATACCGGAGGGACAAGGCGGCAGTTATCTACCAGAATTTCCGTCTGCTTCCATTGCTGACCGTTGCGGAGAATGTCATGTATCCCATGGAGCTGAAAGGAATGAATGCGAGAGCTGCCAGAAAAAAAGCCACAGAGCTTGTGGCCCGTGTGGGATTGCCGGAAAGTGTGCTGAACCGTTATCCGGCGCTGCTGTCCGGCGGGGAACAGCAGCGTGTGGCCATCGCCCGTGCCCTGGGAATGGATACGAAAATACTCCTTGCGGATGAGCCGACCGGAAATCTTGACACCGCCAACGGGGAAAATATTTTCCGTATTCTGCAGTCTCTGGCACACGATAACGGTTATTGTGTGATTGTAGTAACCCATGATGACGGGATGGCGGCGAGGGCAGACCGGATCCTGAAGCTGGAAGACGGAAGAGCAGTCAGGTAAGGGGGCGGGGGATAGCTATGTACGTACGCAATGGTATCAAAACAACTCTCCGGGCCGGAAAAAGATCGCTGCTGTTCGGGTTGCTGATTTTCCTGCTTACGGTGACCGTTACGCTGGGTGCCGGCATGTGGGTTTACTGCTCCCGGATGCTGGCGCAGTGCGATGAATCCTACACTACGATTGCCCTGATCGAATATATCGGTTCGGATTATAACAACCAGGATGCTGCAGATGAATTTTCACGAAATGCTGCACAGGAGATGAAATCGGTGGATATCGGGGCGCTCGATGGAGTGAAGCTTTGGGAGCCATCGGAGAATACGCTGGTATCCATACAGGATTATAAAAGGAATTCTGGAGAACTTCCCTGTGGGGATAAGGCAGTTCTGGAGGTGAGCCGCCTTGTTTCCATTCCAGTGACAGCAAACGGCGATTTCGAGGACGAAACACTTCTTCCCCAGGATTGTGTTGTTTATGATGCGGACAGGCGGCTGTGGATCGTCCGCGGGGAAGGGAAAGAGATGGAAGCCTATCCGGTATTCACCGAAGGCGGCGTGAAGGCTCTTACAGAGCAGGAACTGCCGGACCGCTATATTATTTTCAATGAAATCACATCCGAATATCAATTGGTATCTCCCGATTCTGTTTATGAAAACAGGGTCGATACCCGCAGCCGGCAGGTTCTTTTTCCTGTGGACGGGCAGAAGGAAAACCTGCCCTATTATACCTGTTCCAATGGCCGGTATACAGGGACCTATGAGAGCGACAGTTATTCTGCTTATGTCAGCCGGGTGCTGTATGCTGCGGATGATATCGAGGGAAAGCTGATCATGCTTGATCCAGGGAATACGGATTTTAAGCCGGAGAGCGGTGAAAGGTACCTGATTCATGCTGATAAAATCATGGGAAGCGGTGGAAATGGGTCGTATTCTGTGAGCAGCTTTTATGATGGCTGTGAGGAGCTGCCCTACCGGAAGATCTCCGATAAGCCGGAAACGGAGGGTGACGGCATTTTTCAGGAGTACAGCCAAACCTATCAGATTGCCGGCAGTTATGCCCGAATGGAAGCGAGCAAGGATGTTTCTTCCCTGGAAGTATTCCATCAGGGAACTTTATACCTGAAAGAAGGCCGGTTTCCGCAGGAGGGGGAAACCTCTGCCTGTGTTATCAGCGGCACCACCGCCCTTTCCATGAAAATCGACGTGGGCGACCGTATTTGTGTGACAGAACTGGTTTCTAAGCCTTCTGACCGGTTTGACATGGAACCTTCGGCTCAGGGGCCGGTGTCTCTGACCGTTGTGGGCATTACAAACGAAAGCCGTGATTATGACGGATGCCTGTGGACTTCGGGGAATGTCTTTTCATCTGACGGCCAGGTCTCCGGAGGTGCTGCAGGTTTTACTTCCCCGAAGTTCGGCTATCAGATCGGCAGATGCGTGCTGGATAATGAAAGTGCTGCAGACACCGTTGAACGGATAGAAAATATGCTGCCGGAGCAGGTCCATGTGACACTGTTTGATCAGGGCTATGCAGAAATGTCACGTCCTTTGAAAATGCTGCTTTCCATTGCAAAGGCGGTGACAGCAGCAGGAATCTGTGCCACGCTGGTGGTACTGCTCTTGTTTGCTTATCTGTTCGTGGCAAGACAGAAGGAAACGGTGTCTGTTCTGTCCTCCCTTGGAACACCGGAGCGTAAAATCGGTCTGTGGATTTTGTCTGGTGCAGCTGTAGTATCCGGTGTTTCTGTTATCTTTGGGGGAATCGCCGGAGGTATGGTGTTCGGGCGCGTACTGGATATGACCCTGCGTGCTGCGAAAGGGCAGTATTCTGTGGATAGACGATACAGTGAAACAGCAGTGGGTGCTGCCATGGATGCGATTGATTCCGGGAATCTTCCTGTCCGGGTCATTGCAGCAGTATGTATGGCGGTATTTTCCATGGCCATGATGCTGTGTATTTTATTTTTACAGGGAATGCACCGGACGGGCAGCCCGAAGAAGGGAAAAAGCCGTGTCCGTGTTCCTAAAGATCAGACCTCTTCCCGGGGCAGGGGAACCGCCCGATATGCGCTGCTGGCCGCAAAGAGGGGCGGCTGGCGTTCCGGCGTTGTCATGGGCGTCGCCTTTGGGTTATCCATGTTTCTCGGGATGCTTGCCGGTTCCGTACAGGATAAACAGACACAGCTTGACGATATTTATCACAGCACCATGGAAGGTTATATTGTTGATACAAGCGGGCGCAGTGCCCTGGGAGTCGGTGTGCCCTTTTATGAGGTGCAGGAATTATCCTCTTCGGGCCTGTTGAATGAAACCCTTGTAAGTACCGGCTATCATTACTGGTTTGAGGGAGAGATGCCTGACTTCGGCAACGGGCATTCTTCCGGGGACCGGATGAATGCATGGCTCAGAAAACAGCCGGAGATTACAGCCCTGAACGGATTAAGTGCTGCACCTGAATTTTTCTATCATCAGAAGTGGGAAATACAGTGGCTTGAAGGCTGGAATGAATCCATGTTTTCGGATGACCGGTATGAACCGTTTTTGGCCGGATACGGGGAAGGTGTGCAGTATCCGGCGCTGGCAGGCCGGAATTTCATGGATGAGCACCATCTGTCCCCGGGGGATACTGTGGAGCTGTGGACCAGGGCAGATACTGCCGGCGGAGATTACATAACAGCACTGGTTACCATACAGATCGTCGGTACATATATGCAGAACAGCAGTAAAAACAGTATCTACGTTCCGCTTTCCTTCTGCTGTCCGTCGTCTCTGATCTGTACAGATGAAGCGGTCAACACGGAAAATCCTTCATGGATGCAGGATATGGATGTACTGGAGCGTTATAACGCCAATGCCGGATCCACGGTATTTGATACCTGCCGTTTTTCTTTGAAATCAGCTGGCGTGCTGGATCATTTCAGAGATTATCTGGAGGAAAAAGAATTCAGCGCAGTGGGAAATCTGAAACGCATCCGGACGACGATCCTGCTGAAGGACAAGAGCTTTACGGAAGTGACAGGAAATCTGGAACGGTACATGACATTTACGGATATCCTGCTGCCCGCATTGATGGCAGTAGTGGGATTGATGGGCTTTGTAATTTCCTGGCTTATGATCAATGGCAGGAAAATGGAATTTGCCGTAATGCGGGGGATCGGTGCAGGCAGGGTTACTGTGTTCTTAACATTTTTTATGGAACAGATGCTCCTGTGTCTTGGCGGCAGTATCCCCGGAATCCTGCTCCTTTTATTGATGGGATACGGGAAGACTGTATGGATCGCTGCAGGAGCAATCATCCTGTGCTATCTGGCCGGCTGTGTCATATCAATTCTGACAGGCAGTAGAATCAACTTAATGGAGCTGCTGACAGAGAAGGAATAGATGAATGATTAAAATTGAAAAGAGTGAGAAATTTTATGAATCATTACAGTATTCTCCTTTTTTTAATTAAATCAATAAAATCACGGCGTAGTGGTGTCAGATAGCTTTTTCCAATGGGAATACGTTCCTGGTTTGTAAGCAGAATTTCCTTATTGGTCATATTTTCGATATACTGCAGGTTCACGATCAGGGTACGGTGACACTGGGAAAACTGGGAAGGAAGTATTTTCAAAACATCTTTTATTGGTCTGGGAATCTGGTACTGTTTTTGAACCGTGATCACATTCGTTGAGTGATTGCTGCTGGAAAAATAGATGATTTCCCGGTAGGGAATCTGAATCCAGGTATCCTTGACCCGGTAAACAAAATTCTGAGAGCATGTTTTTTCAAGTACCTGGTTCATGCAATGGCTGATTTTATCATAAGAGGCAGGCTTTAACAGGTAGTCCAGCGCATGAACCGGATATCCTTCAAAAACAAAATCCTGAAAATTTGTCAGAAAGACCAGTTCTCCTGTGTAGGAGGCAGAGCGGATTTTCCGTGCAATATCAATACCATTCCCACTGCTGTCCGTGCTGTCCAGTATGATGTCAATAAAGATAATATCGTATTCTTCGGGGTCATGTCCGGCGAATTCTTTTTCTGATGATACGCTGTCAATCTGAAGATGACATTTTTCTCCGGATGCCCACTGCAGCAGTAAATCGGTCAGCTGATGGACATAGATGGATTCGTTTTCAATAATACAGCAGCTTAATTTCATGGCGTTCCTCCTGTGGGTGAGTTAAGGGAAACAGACAACGGTATGACAATATTTACATGGAAGGAGTCTTTTTCCGGGGCAAGAGTCAGGAAACCACTGGCGTCTGAAACGATTTGTTTGATTCGTTTCAGCCCGATACCGTGTCCGATTTCTTTTTTTGTGCTGATCAGTTCATTGGAAACATCAAACCGGTGATTTCCGGAAGATGAGTTGCTGATATCGAAAAAAAGGAACTGATTGTAGGGTTTTATTTCCAGCCGTATGTATTTTTCCTGTGTTTTCTCCAGTTTTTCGCATGCATCAATGGCATTATCAAGAAGATTACCCAGAAGAGAAGTCAGTTCCAGATTGTCAAGCGGGAGTGATTCCGGCAGGAAAATACTGTGCGTGAATGCAATACCGCATTGCTGTATCCGTGGGAGCTTACTGGACAGAACCGCGTCAATCACACTGTTTCCGGTTCTTACCAGCCAGCTTCCTTTTTCCAGTTCATGGCTGATCTCATGCAGGTATTCCTGAATCTGTTCCCACTGCCTGGATTCTGTCATTGCCTGCAGCGCAGATATATAGTGGTGGAAGTCATGCTTCCAGGTACGGAGCATCTGGTTGGTGTTGCTGATCAGTTCATATTGCTGCTTTTCAAACAGTTTCTGCCGGTTTTCCTCTGTCAGTTCGAGATTTTTCTGATAGAGCAGTCCGATAGCATGAAGAAGGAAAATGGACAGGAACAGAATCAGGATAAAGACGGTAATCGAGAAAAACAGGATATTTTCAGTAAATCGGTCAATCTGTTTCAGATACAGCAGCAAATCCAGAAGGAGTTCTACCGATACGATACCAGAAGCAATCATCATAAAAAAAACAGCCTGCAGATACCAGGGAAGAATCAGATTCTGCTTTCTGGTTCTGGTTAACAGGAAAACCGAACAGAAACATACCAGAAGATAGATGAAGGTCATCACATAAGTAATCGGATATTCGTAAAGGCGTTCAGATGCAGAATAATCCGTTAATAAGGATCCGGACAAAAAAGTAACTGTATCGGCAAAAACGACAATTACCATGTAGATGCTTCCCCAGAAAATCTTACGGGTAACAGGAGAAGTACTGATTACATATGCGATAGCAATGTGCAGAAAAAGGGTAATCCACATGCGGAGACCGTCAGGAACAGATAAATAATTCATGGCTGTCACAAGAGAAAATTCAAGTAAGAAACAGACTGCCATCAGGCAGCGGGAAGGTTTCAGTTCCAGCTTACCTGCTAACAGGTAGAAAAACAGAACTGTTTCAATCAGGGTAATAACCGGATCGAAAAATATTTGCAGTAAAAAACTTACCATGGAGAAATTGTCCACCTTTCTTTTGCAATCTGTGTACATATAGAATATCATAAAAAAACTGATAATTCCATAAATGTGATTTGCAGTTCACGCGTTTAAAAGGGCTGTTCACGCAAATTGTATTGGCATTACCGGTGCACAAGAAATGCCCGAACATTTTCCGCCCGGGCGCTCTCGGTATCAATTATTAATCAGCTCAAACTTTACAATTTCCTCTGTCTGTGTCTTGCAAGTGTTCCTCTTCCGTACCCATTCCATCTGCTTTCTGGCTTTCAGCTTTTTCGTCGCGCCATATTGTTTTCCAGCGACCTAACGATCAGTTCCATGCGGTATCGTGCCGCTTCTTCAATCTCGGTGTAATATTTTCTTACGCGTACTCGGCTATGGCTATAGTGCGTTTGTTTTTTCCCGTTCATTCTATTCCTCTATAACCGACAGAAGCTGATCCTCCATGATGTCAACGGCATCATCCTGGAAATGAAGTGTTTCTTTCGGAACCGGTTTTTTTCCGGTACTCAGATAGTTCAGATAGATTAACTCACTGCTGTTATTGAGCTTGGCAATAATCGTATTGTATTTCTGCTTGACTTCATGCTGGGTCATATGCAGCATTTTCGCTACAGTACTGTAAGGCAGCGGTTTGGAATCTTCAGGATTCACTTTTGTATAGAAGATGGCGATTTCCTCATCGTCCAGAACCTGTCGGATGGCCCGGTTAATGATCTCCTGATGTTCGGAGCGCAGACATTCTTCTTCCGGGGTAGGTGTATTGGACCGTACGGTATAGGCATCATCGATTGTGGCCCTTCTGGAATTGGAAGCGTAATATAAGGTTGACTTGACGATTTTCAGAGAGAGCCCCGTGCGGTTGGATATCATGTATTCATCACAGTCTGCGCCAATTGATTCATAGTACGCAACGGCCGACCTTACCAAGGAAACATTTTTGGCATCATACTGTGTCAGATTCTGGGAGTAGCTGCGTATATAGGCGGTAATCTCTTCCCGGATCCGCGTCACGAAAAAAGTGGTTGGGGTACTCCGGTACGGATCATATTTCTCATAGATTTCAAAGACCTTTGCGGCAACCGACTGTAAAACGTCAGCCCGGGAGTCATTGTACGTGATATATTTGCTTGTGATTGCTTTATATTCGGAAGATACGTAGGCGACAATACTTTCCCAGAAACTGGTTTTGATGGCATCGATTTCCCATTCTTCTTTTTTTGTGAGCCTGCGTACCGATTGGATCAGTTTATAATAGTTCAGTCTTCGGAAGCCCTTCACAAATTGATACTGCGCTTCCCCAAATTCCCGTTTTTCAGCAATAAACCGGATCAGTTTGTAAATCTCTTCCCGGATTCCATTCAGATATTCCCGTTCCTTATCGGACAACGTGCGGGATTCCTGCAGTTTCCGGAATGATCTCTCTTCTTCTTTCAAATGAATATAGTGGAGCTGGGCATTGGTGATATCGCTGTTTGCCTGAATGATTTCAGCAGCCTGAATAAACAGATCCTGGAGCTGTAGGACATGGCATTGTTCCTCATCCGTAAAGGGACGCTGCTTTTCAATGGCTTCATATTCCTTCAGTTCCTGATTGAGGTTCATCAGATATTTTTTTGCATTTGTTAATTCCTGCGTTGTGTGATCCATTTTATTCTCCTTATGTGTGGTTCTGAGTGAAAGTGATGTTCCCAAACCTGGTGTTACAAGGTGGCTGCTTTACTTTTGACGGCTGTACAAGAGAAACATAAAAAATCCATATTGTAATCAGGGAATGGGAAACTGGCATTTCCGCATCCGGGCGCAGATGCAGGAAATCGGATGTTTTGTGTGGCAGATTCATCCGATAGGAATAAAATGGGATATTGTCCCTTTGGCTCATCTGCGCGGAAAATCTGAAAAAAGGGGGAGAAGGACATGAAAAACAGGTCAGGCTTAAAAAAAGGAATAGCGCTGGGAATATCCATATTTGTCATGGCAGCAGTACCGGCTTACGCAGCCAGTATGGATGAGGAATCGATGGCAGCGGATGAGAAGATATGGCAGGGCTGGACAGAGGAAAATCGGGAAAATGTATGGAATGCCTATGCGATGACCAACTGGAGTGATATGGATGACCTGCTGAATTTCGGCACAGGCGATTCATCTGCCAGGGCAGAAATTAATGAAACATTAAGGAAAAAACTGGAAGCCGATATTGAAGCCTATCTTACATCAGAGCAGGTAATAAATCTATATGAAAACGGTTCCCTGGGATCGTATGCACCAACATGTTATAAGGAATTGCTGCTTGCCATTGCCGGGAACCTGAATGAGGGAATTTCCGATCCCGGGAATGATATGTTTCATATCAATGAATACTTTAATGCCGATCAGGAGATTCATTCCAGTGAAGATTCGATCCGGTATCTGTTCACATATCTGATCCGGTGCGAAAACACCTACAACAGGTCCCATCCCGGGGCGGTAGATCTCTACGTTTCCGATGAAAAGCTTGCAGCAGTCGTACAGAGTCTTCTGTATGGTTCCGACTTTGCCGTGAATTATGAGGCGTATAATGAGGAAAACGCAAAAGAATACTATGAACAGCATAAGGAAGAATTCATCTTCAGCGGAAAACAGTATGATTTTGCATCCAGAATACTGGATGATTATTCAGCAGTAAAAGCAATTGGCCACCTGACCAATTATCAAAGTACCGTATCTGATCACTAAACAGAGGGAAGCCTGATTTTCATTCCTGGAAAAACAGGCTTTTTATTTTGTGGTATACTGACCCAAATAACAGGTTGTGAAGGGGGAAACATCTTATGAAATGTACGGTCTGCAATCAGCAGATGGGTCAGATGCGGGTCATCAGAAACGGAAGAATCTGTGGCAGTTGCCTGGGGAAGCTTCCCCGGTGTGCACGGGAACAGGCAGCACAGCTGTTAGACTGGCAGATCCGCCGGGTCATCCGCCTGTTTCATGCACCAAGTCATGATCACTGGCTGGCTTACAACTGGTTTCGAATAAACAATCATGCAATCTGCTTTTCCGACAGGGAGATTGAGCTGAACTGTCTGAACAAAATCTGGCTGGGATTTCATCTGAACGGTCAGGCGGGAAAACAGGCAAAAGGCAGGCTGCTGTTGTGTATCGAAACAAGAGAGCCCGGGATTATCTTCCGGGAAGAACTCTTTCCTCGTGATATAGCGGTGCCATATCAGATCCGGGGAACACGGATCTATTATGGATTTCCACCGGAACTGGTGGATACGGTAAATGCGATCCAAAAAGCGTTGGATCAGAAGAGTTATGATCTGAGCTCGTTCCGGGAAAATCCGGGCAGAAAGAACAGCAAAACCAGGGAACAGGAAAAAACTGGAGAAGGAAAGGAACATGAAAATTTCCCGGAATCAGAACTGGAAAAAGCCATGAAGCTGTATTCGGTTTCTATTCCGTATACAGAAAAGCAGATCCGGCATATACGAAATGAACTGATCAAAAGAAATCATCCGGACGTGACGGAAAATGGGGGAGGTGACGCGGAAAAATGCAGAGAGATTCTTCAGGCATACCAGTTTCTTCTGAAATACATCAGCCCGGAAACAGGAGATTCCGGTTCGGAAAATTCATGAAAAAACTGTACCGTTATGTCCTGTTTTGGGTGGCAGTGTGGCTGGTATTCAACTGCCTGTTTATGGTTGTTTTTATACCCAGTGGTTCCATGAAGAACACCTTGAATGAATTTGATTGTGTGCTGGCGGTCAGATATGGCAAAGAAGTGATTGAAAGATATGACATCGTAGTTTTTCATTCCATAGATGAGCCGGACAAATACATGATCAAACGGGTGATCGGTCTGGGTGGGGAAACCATCGAAGTGAAAAATGGATCCGTTTATGCAGATGGGGTGAAATTGCGGGATGATTTTATTTTAGAGAAAATGAATTCTGACGGTGATGGCACCTATGAAGTTCCGGAAGAATGCTGCTTTGTGATGGGCGATAACCGGAACGAATCGTATGACAGCCGTTACTGGAACAACAAATATGTTCCCCTGGAAAAGATTGAAGCAAAAGCCAAACTGATTTTTTTCCCGTTATCCGATATGGGATTTCTGGGGACAGGGAATATGATGGAAAGAGGGATGGACAATGAATAAATTATTATGTAGGATTGCAAAAATGACAAAGCCGGTTGTGTTTCTTTATGAGAAGATCTGTTCAGAGGATGCAAAGGAGTTTCTTCCTTCAATCCTTGCATCCATCTGGATGGGCATGGTTTTTCTTTCATTCTTTATCAATACATTTCCCTGGAAATCGATGGGTGAGTTTTTTCTTGCCTTTATCGTTGCAGCGATTACAGGGAGCATCGGGATGACGGTTATCATGTATGGAATTTCCTTCATCCTGATGATCCTGCAGTTGGTACTATGGCCGGTTGTGATGCTCCACAGGCTCTGTGTGGCAGTGAGCCGGGCCGGGAAGGATATCGGGAAAGATCTGACACTGGAGGACTTTATTGCCATGGAGAAAGATCAGCCAGTGAATTCTGTAACGTTTTTATGATGTTTGGATTTGGTATACAATGATTTCGAGAAAGGCAGCTGTGAAAGGCTGCCTTTTCGATGGTTCAGCTGAATGAACCGGATACGGGAAAAATGGAACCGGGTTCCATTTTCCAATCCGGGAATCAGTGAACTCGTACCGTTTTCAAATACCATATTAATCACGAAATCTGATACGAGAAAGGAAAACAAAATTGAAAAGAAAAAAGACGTTATGGCGGAGGTGTCTGCGGACTGTTCTGGTATTACTGATGTGCAGAACTCTGTATGCTGTTCCAACCCCGGGAGTGAATACGGATTTCTTTCAGCAGCTTTTAAAATCCAGTGATTCCTTCCTGTTTCTGAATGTGATCAGCGGCGGCGGATTATCCGGTCTGTCGATTGCTGCGCTTAATATTACACCCTATATCAGCGCAACAATTTTTATGCAGCTTTTGGGAATAACCTGTTCCAGGGTACGGAATCTGCAGCAGGGGATGGAAGGTGAACGGAAACTTTATGAAAAACTCACACTGGTTATGGCAGCAGCTTTTGCATGGATTGAAGCACTGGGAATGGCGGTTATTTTTGGAAAGAACGGATTATTGCTGAACGATCAGAAACAGTGGATCCTTGCAGCAGCAGTCATCTGGACGGCCTGCTCCATCCTGATGGCAGGTATCGGAAGGAAAATGGAAGAACGGAAGGATCTGTTTATCGGGAATGGAATTTCTCTAATGCTGCTTATGAATCTTTTATCTTCCTATCCTTCGGACTTCCTCCGGCTGCGGCAGATCCTTCTCTCAGGGGACTCATTTCGAAGAAAAGCGGTTACGGCTGCAGTAGCTGGTTCCCTGATTTTTCTTTTTTTCCTCTACACATTTTGGCTTCAGGAAACAGAAAAGGACATCGAGGTTATTTATTATGGCAAAGCTTCCATAGCCTCTGTTCAGGGTATTGAAAAGAGGACCATCCCGGTTAAATTATGCCCAGGAAGTGTGATACCGGTTATTTTTGCCTCATCGGTGTTGTCTTTGCCTGTCATGATCAGTTCCCTTCTGGGAAAAGAAGAATTACTTATATTTCGGATTTTGAATACCGGTAACTGGTTCTCGCCGGATGATCCCGTCTGCACAGTCAGCGTTCTGATTTATGCTGTGCTGATTGCAGGCTTTTCGTATTACTATGCGGAAATTCAGATGAATCCAACGGGGCTTGCAAATGAGTTACGTAGGCATGGCGGGATGATCGCAGATGTGAGACCGGGACAGCCTACTGTGGATTATCTGAAGAAACAGATAAAGGCAACCGTTGGAATGGGAGCAGCAGCACTTTTGCCCGTGGCAGTGATTCCTTCTTTCATCAGCGGAGTCTTTCAGGTACCAAACCTTTCTTTTATGGGAACCTCTGTTTTAATCACAGTATCCATCATAAACGACAGTCTGCGTACATTTCGTGTGGAACAAAAGGCGGAGAAATATCAGAAAAAGGAGACTCTGATCGGATGAGTATGTTTACGAGATTGAAAAAAGAATGGAAGCAGTTAAGAAGTCCAGCTTTGTTTCCGGCAATCCGAAGGAGCATTTCTATTATGATCATAACAGCAGTTATCAGCAGTATACTGGCACTGGTGAATTCCGTGATTACTGGTGGCATAAACATACTTTTATAAAAACGGGAATCCCAGCGAAAGGCAGTTCCATGTGAGCTGTCTTTTTTTCTGACTTCGTATAAAAAGAGAATCCGGAATAGACATATTTTCAATAAATAATCTATTGTACAGGAGCCATGGCAATGGCATTAGGCAAAGGAGGAAACGATGGATACAGTAATAGAAGAGACAATTGATATGGAACACAGTACATTTGATTTTTCCACAGATGCAATCCAGCGACTGGAAGAAGACTGCGGACTGGCTGAAAGAAATCGGAAGGGGATAGGATTTCAGGTCCGTGCAGTTTGCAGAGAAGAAACGGTTATTCTGTATTTTTCAGGTATTCCAAAAAAATATGAAAAAGCAGTCACAGGCCTTTATCGGAAAAATATTTCTGCAGCTTTTGCATTTGTGAAAGAGTTTCTAAAGCCGGTTTATGTAATCACGAATGAAGAATATGCATCCTATTCCGGTATCGTAGAAAAACAGATCCATACCTGTATGGAAGAATTTCTCACAACGATGCTGGAAGAAGGATTTGAAGGTTTTATGGAACGTGTCATCCAACAGGACAACCTTCTGAAATACCGATATCTCCTGCAGAAAGTCTGTTTTGATGCAAAATCAAAAGCCTGGAAGCTGCCTTCCGGAGAATTGTGGAATGGAGAAAAATGGATCGATTCGGAGAAAAGAACCTGGTGGAAAGGTATGGAAGCACTCTGGAAAACTGCTTTACAGGACAGTATTATTTCAGATCAGGATGATTTTCCCACCATGGCGAATAAAGTTGCCAATGGGTATGCTGCCTGCCGGTTTTATTATCATGTGATCGAAAATCTGGAATACGATGTTTCCAACAAAGTCTGGAAACTGCCTGGTGGTGAATTCTGGAATGGAAAAGCCTGGGTTCTGGATGGAGAGGAATTCCCTGGAAAATACCGGGATCCGGGGATGTGGGAAATGCTGCTGGATTAATGGAAATCATAATGCATTGCGGTTTCACAAAACAGGGTTGCCAAAGAGGCAGCCCTTATTTTTGCGGCTAATTGAGAAAAAGGATGAAAGAAACTGTGAACAGTATTTTCCTGATCAGGGTGTTTTTCTTTGACTTTACAGAGCAAAAAAATGTATACAGGAAAACGGCTGTATGTTAGACGGAAATCATGTGAAAATTACAAAAATATATTTTTTTCAACAAAAGAGTTACTTTTTATGTTTAAATAGGATATATAAAATAGATGGGTTTTGGCAACGGAAAAGAAACCTGTCTAAATCTTTCTATAAGAGGCAGCTGCATGTTAGTTTATTTAGCACTTATTGATACGGAAGAGGAAAAAAGTAAGTTTGAGCAGTTATATCATTTATATCGGTACACGATGCTGCATGTTGCAGTCAGTATTTTAAAGGAAACTCAACTGGCGGAAGATGCGGTACATGAAGCATTTATCCGGATTGCAAAAAATCTTCATAAAATCGGTGAGGTATCCAGTCCCCAGACGAAAGGTTTTGTGGTTATTATAGTAAAGAATATTTCGCTTACGATGCTGAAGAAGGAATCTCCGAACATGGAGTATCTGGATGCGCATGAAACGGATTATCTGGAAGCCCGGATTCATGTGGAAGAAGAATGTCTGAATAAGCTTCTGCTGGAACAGGTCGTGTCTGCTGTACGTCGGCTTCCCGAAAAGTACAGGGATATTTTATATCTTTATCTGGTTGGAGAATATTCAATCGGTGAGATAGCGAAGATGCTGAGACTTCCGAAAGAAACCGTAAAGAAACGGATTCAGCGGGGGAGGAAAATGGTAATGACCACATTACAACAGGAAGGAGTGGATCTGCATGAATGATGAATTGCTGAAACAGGCACTGGAAGAAGTAATGATCAGGGAACTGGATTCCATGCCGGGTGAATCTGAACTGCAAAAAAGATACCGTTTCAGCGAGGATTTTGAAGGAAAGATGGATCTTCTTATCAGAGCAACGAACAGACGCTATGTAACAATTGGAAGGTACACAATCCGAAAGGTAATGCTGGCTGCATTGCTTGCAGTCCTGTTTCTGACAGGGTGTATCGGAATCAAACCGATCAGAGAAGCGGTCATCCATTTTCTGGTAAAAGAGAACAGTGATAATTCAGATATTGTTTTTCTGTACCATGATGAACGGAAAGATGCTGGATTTGTGATACATGAGCCTGATGTACCGGACGGATATGTGATACGGTCTGAGTATAGAGATGAAGGCTATTATGAAGTGAATTATTCAGGTTCAGATCATGAGACCTTAACTTACATTCAGATGATTCCGGATGGAACAAACATAAATGTTGACACGGAAGACATATCCCTGAATCACATAGAAATACATGGATATGAAGGACGGCAGTATTCCAAAGAAGGTACGAACAATATCTTCTGGACAGATGAAAACTGTTTTTACAGTCTGTCCGGAACATGTGAAATGTCTGTTCTTGAAAAAATGGCAGAAGAATTAATGGAGAAAAAATAAAAAAATTTCAAAATCTGTCCCCAAATCACCATCATTTGAGTTTTATATATGTAACGAAAATATAAAACGAAGGGTGGTGATTTTTATGTGGTTGAAAAAGTTTGTGGTATGTTTTCTGGCAGCAGCTTTACTGAAGTAATGGCGGCTGTATAATGGTACTGTAATTTAAGACACTTTTCGAGACATTTTATAATGAATCTGATATACTACTATTTTGAGAGGTTAATAAAATGTGTAAAAAAAAATTTGTGAAATTTATGTGTTTAATTTTCCTACTGGAATTATTTGTAATACCTATCAATGCTATGGCGAAAACGTCAGATGAAACAGACTATATTACATTACTTATCCAAAAATATATGTCTTTCAGATACAATTTGACAGATGAAGTTGCAGAAGAATGGAAAGGCATTAGTGTTGAGGGAATATTTAATGATGAATTACGTCGTGTAGAATTGATAGAAACTCATGGAATCGTTAATATTAATTCATCATACGATATTGTAAATGTTGAGTTTTCTGATCCTTTTATAGAAGTAAGAATTTTGGAGTCTGTTTATTATGATGATAGTGTTCCAAAAGAAATAATTCACGAAATTACAATTATGTGTGATAATAATCATGATTATATTATACTTTCAGATAGTTATAGAGAGGATTATATTGATTTTATATCATGTTCCTATATTGAGGAAAAAAAACAGGATGAACTCAATGCAATTGCTTCTACTTCTTGTATCTTATATATAGCAGGACAAGAAATTGGATATGCAGAAACTGGTGATAATATAACAAAATATGGTGAATGGTATGGACTTAATGGACAACCGTGGTGTCATATGTTTGTTTCGTGGTGTGCAAATAAGGCAAAGATAAGCACGTCAATAATACCTAAAACAGCAAGTTGTGATACAGGAATGAATACTTTTAAAAATTGGGGTAGATTCAAATATAGTAAGGCTAACGGCGGAAGTTATACTCCCAAAATAGGGGATATTATTTATTTTGGAACAAAATCAGATTCAACTCATGTAGGCATTATTTCTATGGTATCTGGTAGTAATATTACTACGATTGAAGGAAATGCTAATAACCAAGTTCGAAAAAAAACGTATACTCTTACAAATTCTTCAATTGTTGGTTATGGTACACCAAAGTATGCTACGTCGCAACATAGTTTCAGTACATATGGTACAAAATTTAAATGTTCAAATTGTGGTATAATAGTGTCTCAAATACCGAGCGTTTCTTCAATAGAATGATAATTAATAAGGCGGTAGCATTTATGTGGAAAAAATATTTGACTATTTTGTTTGTATTTTGTTTCCTTTTAACCGGATGTGAAAAACGTGATGAAAACACAGAAAATATGGATCAGAGCTTTATGGAAAAAATTATAAATAAAACCGATTCGGATACTTTGGATAAACCAAAAGATAATCTGCTGCCAGAAGATTTTTTCAATAGTGAAGGTTTTGAAGATAAAGACTTTGCGAATTTTTGTTTGAGTTCTATTTATGATTCTCCGAAAAATGTTGATTTGGAAGAACTTTTCTACAACGGTTTTGGCTTGGAGATAGACGCGTCAGACAGAAATTTTATTGAAAAACAAAAAGTGGATATGGATTTTGATATCATCAAACTTCCTGCCACTGAAATGGACAGAATTTTGAAAAAATATTTCGGAATCACATTGGAAGAATCAAATTGGGTTGGTATACAAAATTTTTACCATAATACAGACGAAAACATTTACTATTTAGTACATAGTGACAGTCACCAATGGTGTATAAATGTATTGGATCAGTATATAGATGAAGAAGGAAATATAAATATGATTTATTCAAAATTGGGTGGCAATGAAAGATATAGGGCTGTTGTAAAAAAAGAAGGAGAGAATTATATATTCCATTCAAATCAATTGTATACTGCGTCAATTCAATAATTCTAGTTATTTTGATATTTGTAATGATTTTAGGTGAGATGAGTGTTACTATTCACTTGTTAGCTTAAACATAAGAAACCGATGGTGTAGCCTCACTATATATCAGCCGGAAGCCATCGGTTTTCTTTATCAGATTATCCCGACACTCTGTCAGAGATGGAATCATGGAGTCATCGAATCAAACATTTGAAGATATTTGTTTTTTTGACAATAATAAAAAGCTGATTATGGGAACAGTAACCCATGAATATATTTCTCATGCATTTCCCGTTGATTCCTGTTTTGAGGAAAAAATATTATCGTTCGGAAATTGGATATATAGAAGCTCAGCGGATGTGCTACTCCGTTACAAGGCTATGATTACCGAATTCTGCGGCAGGGGCGATGAGGTTCGCATGCATCTGCATATTTTTCCTGGATTTATGTCTGTCTACACGGGAGGAGGACGGCTGAGGGTTTACGAGGGTTTCCGCTGGTTCTGAGCTTCAAGACACCGGAAGTTATAGCGAAGATGTTGAGACTTCCGAAAGAAACCTTGAAAAATGGCAGAAGAATTAATGGAGAAAAAATAAAAAAATTTCAAAATATGTCCCCAAATCACCATCATTTGAGTTTTATATATGTAACGAAAATATAAAACGAAGGGTGGTGATTTTTATGTGGTTGAAAAAGTTACTGGTATGTTTTCTGGCAGCAGTTTTACTGATTTCTTCGCCAACATCAGTAATGGCGGCTGACAACAATGAATCAGCGGTATCTCCTTGTAATCTGTATACCAATCAGGTGATAACAAAATTTACAATCAGTTCTGCCGGAACAGCGAATCTTCTAACCAGAGTAAGTGGATACGAGTCTCTGACAACCAGAGTATCTGTATACGTATATCTGCAGAAGTATCAAAATGGAACCTGGAAAACCATTAACAGCTGGTCACAGGCAACATCTGCATCAAGCCTGACACTTACAAAAAGCGTTGCAGTGGAAAAAGGATATCGATACAGAATGAAAGTATCAAGTTATGTTTATTCAGGCAGTGATTCGGAAAATATTGTGAAGTATAGTGTTGAAGCAAAATATTGATTTTTCCGGGGACAATTAGCAAGCAGAACAGTTTTCTTTGTACGGAACATCTTGGGATGTTATAAGACTGTGGATTGAGGCGAGCATATTGATTCACGGATGTCTATTGATGTCTTTCGCAGAAGGGCGGATTATAAAAATGAAAGATTATCAGAACCTTATCGCAGGAATTTTAATATCACTTTCAATAGTGATAGCAGCTTACATTATAGCGGGGGCAATTGAGACAGGCTGCAATTATATAGGTGCTAGAATAATAAATCTGGGAGATTTTATTATGTCAAGCTTTAATTGACAGGTTCAAAATTTTTAATGATACATTTCAGATTCAAAAAGTGGTGCACCTATAGTAATGAGGTGATTCCAATGAATACAGTAAAATCTATTTGACTCTGAACAATCACAAATATAATACGAGTAGTATCAGAAACTCACTAAGTATTTAGCCTGAGCACGATTTTTTGTTGAGGGTTTAGTTCAGTTCATCTGCAGGAAACTGCCAGACAGAAAAAACGACATGCGAAAAAAAGCCTGCCATAAAGGATTTTTGATAAACTGGATATAGATGATATTTGGATCTTGTGCCTGTTTTACAGGAGTCCGGTTCTGTATCTGGCATCCAGATGGATGCATATACCGATAATATTTTCCGGTACTGTTCGGAATCCCGGGGAATGCGGGGCTGGAAATGCAGGTCTCCATGGTTTTTTATATAAACGGTACGGCCATAGCTTCCGGGCGAACATGTTTCTTCATATGGGCAGGAAGCAATCCGCCCGCATTTTAAGGGGCAGCGGTATTTATGGGCATCCTTTACAGGATCATTGCCCCAGGGACACATTTTGTGCCCGGCCTTGCACAGGGGATGTCCCTGTTTATCAGAGGTAACGCCGTCAGGGGCGTTTTCCGATGATTTTGCCCTGCCGTTGATATCGATCAGGGCGTTGATATCCCAGTGTTCCAGAAGTTCATAGATTATCGCTGTCCCATCCCCATCCGGCATTGGGGTCAGAATAATGCCGGTCGCAGTCGTGGCGGTAAGGACAGGAAATGCTGCAGGAAGAAAGATGTTTCCCATAAGGAGAAGAATGGGAGATGACTGCTGTGCCGTCCCCTGAAAGGGTGAGGCCGTCAGGGCTGATCAGTCCATGATCCATGGAAGGAAGGACAGCAAGGGAAATGGAATTGGGAAGGACATCGCGAACCCATGAGGTGAGGCTGGTTCTGGCGGGAGTTTTGTTGAAGAGCAGTACAAAAAGGATAAGGGAACGCAGGATCTGCACCTGGTTTTTTGCGGGTCTGCCGGTACCGGAATAAAACTGAGCAATATAATCACGGACAGGATCAAGGTTAAGAGCAAGGAGCTTCTGCTGCTCTTTGGAATAAAGGTCAAAATGATAGCGAGGGTTATTGCGGGAAAGACTGCGTCCAAAAGTATTAACAATGGTTCGATACTTATTGTGGCTCTGCCATGATTCGGGTTTGAACATAAATATGTCTCCTTTGTCGTATGTAGGTATGTAGTGTTGAAGAGTTTCTATACGACAAAGGGGCCGCACATTTCAGGCAGTTTGTCAAGTGTTTTTTAAAAAAGGCAGATTGTTACAGAAATGCAGAGGTGAAACTGTAAATTTTGATTTGAAAAAGTCAGGAAAATCAAGGGCTTTGAGTTTCCGAGACTATACAGATATGAGTAATCTCGGAAACTCGCTAAGAAATTAGCCTGGGCACGATTCTTTGTTGAGGGTTTAGTTAAATGGGGATAAAAAAGATGACAGTTCATCTGCAGGAAACTGCCAGACAGAAAAAATGGCATGCGAAAAAAAGCCTGTCATAAAGGATTTTTGACAAACTGGATACAGATGATATTTGGGTATTGTGCCTGTTTTACAGGAGGCTGGTCCTGTATCTGGCATCCAGATGGATGCATATACCAATGAGCATAGCCCAGAATGAGAAATGATCCCTGCCCCGTATTTTGAGATGCTGCAGGCAGTAGTCATTCAGGACCCGGTCATTTACCCGTTCACAGGCGGTACGTTCACTGTATATTTTCCGGTACTGTTCGGAATCCCGGGGGATGCGTGGCTGAAAACGCAGGTCTCCACGGTTCTTTATATAAACGGTACGGCCATAGCTTCCGGGTGAACATGTTTCTTCATATGGGCAGGAAGCAATCCGCCCGCATTTTAAGGGGCAGCGGTATTTATGGGCATCCTTTACAGGATCATTGCCCCAGGGACACATTTTGTGTCCGGCCCTGCACAGGGGATGTCCCTGTTTATCAAAGGTAACGCCGTCAGGGGAGTTTTCCGATGATTTTGCCCTGCCGTTGATATCGATCAGGGCGTTGATATCCCAGTGTTCCAGAAGCTCATAGGTGGGGATGTTGTCATGTGCCGAGTCAAGGCAGATATTCTCAGGGCAGAGCCCGAAAGTATGGCGACCGAAATCATCAATGGCAAACAGGAAGTTTTTGCTGTCATGTCGGCGTGCATCCGTGAACTTTATGGTTAAAGGGAGTTCCACTTTCAGGGAATTGTTCCTGCAGCAGAGCATATACAGGCTGTGCCCGAAAAACCAGCATTTATTATCGCTGTCCCATCCCCATCCGGCATCGGGGTCGGAATAATGCCGTCCGCAGTCGCGGCGGTAAGGACAGGAAGTGCTGCAGGAAGAAAGATGTTTCCCATAAGGAGAAGAATGGGAGACGACTGCTGTGCCGTCCCCTGACAGAGTGAGGATGTCGGAGTTGATCAGTCCATGCTCCATGGAAGGAAGGACAGCAAGGAGAGAAAAAATCATCTGAAGAGCGGCCTCGGGATTTTCTGCAGCGGGCCTGCCCTGCAGGATGGTATCCACAATGGTCCTGGTGGATTCGGAAGCATTGCTGTCTTCAGAAAGTTTTCCATCAGCGCCGATCACCTTGTCCGGTTTTTTCCCATTTCTGTCTGCAGGGAAAAGAGCATGCCGGGAATAACGGTCCCTTGAAGCGAGCCAGAGGCGGTTCATGAGGTCATAATAAGAGCCGAGAGGAGGAAGCTCAGAAAGAGAGGAAACACCGCAGAGGACAGCAAGGGAAATGGAATTGGGAAGGACATCGCGAACCCATGAGGTGAGGCTGGTTCTGGCAGGAGTTTTGTTGAAGAGCAGTACAAAAAGGATAAGGGAACGCAGGATCTGCGCCTGGTTTTTTGCGGGTCTGCCGGTACCGGAATAAAACCGAGCAATATAATCACGGACAGGATCAAGGTTAAGAGCGAGGAGTTTCTGGTGCTCTTTGGAATAAAGGTCAAAATGATAGCGAGGGTTATTGCGGGAAAGCCTGCGTCCAAAAGTATCAACAATGGTTCGATACTCATTGTGGCTCTGCCATGATTCGGGTTTGAACATAAATATGTCTCCTTTGTCGTATGTAGGTATGTAGTGTTGAAGAGTTTCTATATGACAAAGGGGCCGCATTCAGTGCTGCTTTGGAGCACTGAATGCGGCCGCACATTTCAGGCAGTTTGTCAAGTGTTTTTTTTAAAGGCAGATTGTTACAGAAATGCAGAGGTGAAACTGTAAATTTTGATTTGAAAAAAGTCAGGAAAATCAAGGGTTTTGAGTTTCCGAGACTATACGAATAAAAAGAAAGGGGATTTTCATGAAAAATAATTCACGTTTTTTTGCAAACAGGGACTGCGAATATTATCCGTGTCATCCGGGACTGGAGGAATTTAACTGTCTGTTCTGTTACTGCCCTCTGAACTATGTGGAACATTGTCCGGGAAAGCCGGAATTTATACGGACGAAGGATGGAAGAGTCATTAAAAACTGTATGGGCTGCGACTTTCCGCACAGGCCTGAAAATTATGATATTATCATTAATTTTGTAAAAAAGAATATGCCTGTTTTTGACGAAAAATTGATGAAAAACGATCCGGACTAAGAAAAAACATAAAATTGGAGTAAATAAAAAGGGGACTGCACTGCAGTCCCCTTTACGGATGTTTTATGCTTCTTCATCGTCTTCGTTAGAATCAATTTCGGAAACTTCTTCCTGAACCTGTGCTGCGCTGTCGCCGTTTATGGATGTAAGAAAGGCATCATGATTGGATGCGATAATCTGATAACGTTCATCCATGGCAGCAAGATGCTGTTCAAACAGACTCTGAGCAGCGTTCATATTGTCTTCAAAAAGTGTTCTTGTGGCGGTAATATTGTCCTCATACAGTGCACGCAGGCTTCCCATGGCATCGCTGGTGTAGGTGATGGCTGATTCCTTAAAGGAATTGGCTTCAATAATAGCCTGATCCAGAATCTCCTGCGCCTGAGTCTGAGCCTGTTCGATAATTTCATTGCCGCGGCTGATAGCCTGCTGAACGATTTCGTGTTCATCAACCAGTTCCGTGGTTTTTTCAGTAGCATCGCTCAGAAGCTTTTCAGCCTGCGTTCTGGCGTCGCTGATGATGGCCTCTTTATTATTTACGATCTTTTCACTGCGCTGAATGACTTCGGGCATGCACATGCGCAGTTCAGTCAGAAAATCATCAATGGTATTCCGCTCAACTACAATTTTGCGGTTGCCGGAAAATGCCTGTGTTTTGCAGCTGTCAATATATTGTTCCATATCGCTGATGAGCTGTTCAATTCGATTCATAATAATCCTCCAGTTATTTATCTGCCTGCAGACAGCTGCTGCGGAGATTCTGCGGGGAACCGGGAGGTGTTACGGCAGAATATTTTTTCTCCAGCTCTTCGGCAACGAAAGCAGGTACAAACGGGCTCAGATCCCCGTGGAAATAGGCAACTTCACGAACCGTACTGGAACTGAGGTAACCGTATTTCATGTCAGTAGTAACGAAAACTGTATCCAGATCCGGTGCCAGAAGGCGGTTGGTCTGGGACATCTGAATTTCATATTCAAAATCGGTAACGGCGCGAAGCCCGCGGACGATAATATGACAGTTGTTTTCTTTGGCACAGTCAACAAGAAGTCCTGAATAGGACTGGACCTCTACATTATCCAGATGGCTGACTGCCTTTTCTATCATTTTAATCCGTTCTTCCAGAGAAAACAAGGGCTTTTTTCTGTGATTATGCAGGATTGTGATGATCAGATGGTCGAATATCCGGGAAGCACGTTCGATCAGATCAAGATGTCCGTTGGTAATCGGGTCAAAACTTCCCGGGTAAATTGCTGTTTTCATAAATTATGATTCCTTTGTCTGTTTTTTAATAAAAATGTGTTTGTTTGTTTTATATTTTTTCTCGCGGACTACTTCGTATCCCAGATCGGCAAGATAGTCCGGTTCCGTATTCAGAGAAGCCTCTACGATGATCAGTGTGTATTCATCGGCCAGACTGCTGTTCTGCAGTATGGAAAGCACCTGCTTTTCATATTCATGATTATAGGGAGGATCCATGAATATGACATCAAATACCTTTTCACGGGAAGCAAGCCCGGGCAGGATCCCCAGCAGATCACCCTGATATAAAACGGATTTTTCTTCCAGGTGTGTATTTTTCAGATTTAAGCGGATGATATCTGCTGCTTTCGGATTGTTTTCCATAAAAACAACCTGTGCTGCTCCCCGGCTTGCAGCTTCAATGCCAATGGCACCGCTGCCGGCAAACAGATCCAGAAAACGGCAGCCGGGAATATCACTCTGCAGAATATTGAAAAGCGTCTCCTTGATTCTGTCCTGTGTGGGACGTGTATCAAGCCCTTCCGGTGTCTTCAACGGAATGCTTCTTGCACTGCCGGCTATAACTCGCATATAAATACCTCACAAATGATTCATGTTTTGAATCATTATAGTATTATTTTTCCGAGCCCGCAACAGTTTCTTGACAGAACTTGGTGATTTCCATGTTTTTTGAAAGAAACAGTTGCATTTTGGGATAAAATATAATAATATATGAGAGACGCTCACAGATGTCCTCGCAGAGAAGACAGATGTCCGCACTGTACGTATAGCTGATGATACGACAGAAAAGAAAGAGTGAAAGTAGGGAGTATAAGATGGACAATAAATTAAAAGTAGGTATCCTTGGTGCAACAGGTATGGTTGGACAGAGATTTATCAGCCTGATGGAAAACCACCCCTGGTTTGAGGTTGCAGAACTGGCGGCAAGTCCCCGTTCAGCAGGAAAAACATATGAAGAAGCAGTGAACGGACGCTGGAAGATGGATACACCCATGCCGGAAGCTGTAAAGAAGATGATCGTTAAGAATGTAAATGATGTGGAAGCCGTTTCAGCCAATGTGGATTTTGTATTCAGTGCTGTTGATATGTCGAAAGATGAGATCAAAGCAATTGAAGAGGCATATGCCAGAACAGAAACCCCGGTTGTTTCCAACAACAGCGCGCACAGATGGACGCCTGATGTTCCCATGGTTGTACCGGAACTGAATCCGGAGCATCTTGAAGTGATTCCGTTCCAGAAGAAACGTCTGGGAACCACAAGAGGTTTTGTTGTTGTAAAACCCAACTGCTCCATTCAGAGCTACACACCTGCTCTGCATGCACTGAGACAGTTCGGTATTAAAAATGTGGTTGCTACCACATATCAGGCAATTTCCGGTGCAGGAAAAACCTTTAAGGAATGGCCGGAGATGGTAGATAATATCATTCCTTTCATCGGCGGTGAGGAAGAAAAGAGCGAACAGGAACCTCTGAGAATCTGGGGTCACATTGAAAACGGTGTGATTGTCAAGGCAGAATCTCCGCTGATCACCTGCCAGTGCATCCGCGTTCCCGTAACAAACGGACATACAGCAGCTGTTTTCGTTAATTTTGAGAATAAGCCTTCAAAAGAAGAGATGATTCAGTGCTGGAATGAATTCAGAGGACTTCCTCAGGAACTGGAGCTTCCCAGTGCACCGAAGCAGTTTATCAGATATTTTGAAGAAGAAAATCGTCCTCAGGCTGCTCTTGACAGAATGTATGAGAATGGTATGGGTATCTGTCTGGGCCGTCTGAGAGAAGATACTTTATTCGATTACAAGTTTGTAGGTCTTTCACACAATACGCTGAGAGGTGCTGCAGGCGGTGCGGTGCTGATTGCTGAACTGCTGACAGCTCAGAAGTATATTACAAAGAAATAAGGTACTGTTTACAGCAATATTATGAATCTCCGAAAGCAGGAAAATGGCTTTCGGGGATTTTTTACGTGATGGGCGGAACGGAAAATGTGAAATTCTGTGCAATCTGCACTTTGTGCTTTTTTGACGGATTGGAACTTAACAAAGCAGGGGTTTTATGATATACTAAGAAAAAGTGTGAAAACGGATTACATGATCGAACACACGCAATACGGACTAACTTGGAGGATGATATGAGCGATAAATATGTTGCTTACGTAGGTTCATATACCTATATTGGTAAAAGTAAGGGTATCACAATCTTTGATGTAGATCTGGAATCAGGTACTTTGAGCCGCAAAGGAGAGATTGAATGCAATAATTCTTCTTTTATGGCAATTTCCCACAGCGGCAAGTATCTGTATTCGATTATTGATGAAGGACTGGTATCATATGATATCCTTCCCGATGGGATGCTGAAACAGAAAAACAAAGCGACCATCAAAGGCATGAGAGGCTGCTTCATTGAGATCGATCCGGAAGATCGTTATATTTTTGTAGGTGGTTATCATGACGGCAAACTGACAGCACTGCGTCTGCTGGAAGACGGCAGTGTCGGTGAAATCACAGCCGGCATTTTCCACAAAGGGCTTGGCACAGCATGGAGAAAAACCAACAGACCGCGTGTCAACTGTGTTAAGATGTCTCCGGACGGCAGGTTTGTTCTGGCGGCAGACGGAGGAACCGATCATATTAAGATATATGATTTCAACCACGACACGGGAAGTCTGACCCAGTGCGATATTCTTCGCTGTGAACTGACCTGCAGCCCCAAGCGGATCGCTTTCAGCAGCGACGGGAAATATATGTATGTAGTCAGCGAAGGTCTGAATTATATTGCGGTATATACATATGACGGCAGCGGCAGAAGACCGGTATTTGAACTGCTGCAGAAAGTACCTACCTGTGACAAAAAAGATACCTCAATCAGTTCTGCATGTTCTTTCATGTTTTCATCAGATGAATCTCATGTATTTGTAAGCAATGAGGGGGACAACAGCATCTGTCTTTTTGACCGTGACAGTAAGACAGGCCTTCTGACGAAACGTTGTACTTCTCCCATCAGCGGTGAGTTTCCCAAAGGTATCTGTGTATTCCCGGATGACCGTCATATCTGCTCGGTCAACAACAGTTCCGGTACACTTACCTTTTTCACAATTGATTACGAAAAAGGTCTGCTGATCATGAGCGGCAGGCCTGTGAAGGTTGATGAGCCCAACAAGTGCATTATGCACAGAATTCCGGGCTGATCTGCTGTAAATATCTATCAAATAAAGGCAGCATGCGGCTGAAATCCGGGTGCTGTTTTTTTATTACTGTTCAGACTTCGGCCGGGGAAGTGTAATGTGTGTGGCAGAATGACTGTGATATCCCGGCAAAAAGAAGATCTGAACAGTAACATTTTTTCTGCGTCAAGCAGAAGAAATGCAGTGCTGACGCTGGACAAATCGATTTACATGTGTTACTATAAGTGTGCAAAACAATTCTACAGAACACCTGAATTCTTTTTTAAATCATTAAATTCGCTATTGACATTTGTACAGAAGTATAATATGATATAGATACGAACATGAGTTCTCGAACAGGAGGTCGAATATGTCAAAAGAAGATAAATTAAAAGCATTGGATAATGCTGTTGCACAGATAGAAAAGCAGTACGGAAAAGGTTCTATCATGAAACTTGGGGATTCTTCAGCCCGCATGAATGTGGAGACGACCCCGACAGGCTGCCTCAGCCTTGATATTGCACTGGGATTGGGCGGAGTTCCCAAAGGAAGAATTATTGAGATATATGGTCCTGAATCCAGCGGTAAGACCACTGTAGCACTCCATATGGCTGCGGAAGTACAGAAGCGTGACGGGATTGCAGGGTTTATCGATGCGGAGCATGCGCTGGATCCTGTTTATGCCAGCAGGATCGGAGTAGATATTGACAATCTCTATATTTCTCAGCCGGACAATGGAGAACAGGCTCTGGAGATTGCAGAAACCATGGTACGTTCCGGGGCAGTGGATATTATTATCATTGACTCGGTTGCTGCTCTGGTACCGAAGGCAGAAATTGACGGTGATATGGGAGATTCTCATGTGGGACTGCAGGCACGTCTGATGTCGCAGGCGCTGCGTAAACTGACGGCGATTACCAGCAAGTATAACTGTACGGTTATTTTTATCAATCAGCTTCGTGAAAAAGTGGGAGTGATGTTCGGCAATCCGGAGACGACTACAGGCGGTCGTGCCCTGAAGTTCTATTCGACGATCCGTCTTGACGTAAGAAGGATAGAGACTCTGAAGCAGAATGGAGAGTTTATCGGCAACCGCACCCGCATCAAAGTAGTGAAGAATAAGATTGCTCCTCCTTTTAAGGAAGCGGAGTTTGATATCATGTTCGGAACGGGTATTTCAAGAGAGGGAGATATTCTGGATCTTGCTGCCAAAGAGGGCATTGTGGATAAAAGTGGTGCATGGTATGCCTATAAGAAAGAAAAGATCGGTCAGGGGCGTGAGAATGCCAAGAACTTCCTGCGTATGAATCCGGATATTATGGAAGAAATCAGTCATGCTGTCCGTGTTGCGTACGGTTTTGATAAAGATACGGAAGAAACATCCGGAGCGAAGATGGCAGAAGGAGAACAGACGGAACTGCAGGATGTGGATTTTTCCGTACCGGAAGAGGAAGAAGGTCCGATTCTGTAGAATACCGGGAGCGTGATATACAGAGCAATCCGTCTGCTTCACGGTGTGAAATCCAATTGATAACTTTATCATAATTATTGTTGACAGAGAGCAGTACCGGCGGTACAGAGAGGAATCTTCCGATTTTTTCATGATAATTTTATAAAAATTGTAAGTTTTCTGGCAGTATGATGACTTTTGCTTGACAACTTTATTGAATTCCTATAGAATTAGAAGTTGTATTGTACAATGAAAATCTAATAAGGAGGTGCTCCTGTGGGTGCAATGATGATACCTGTTATCATTGCCATTGTTGTCACACTTGTCGTCACTATACCTGTCACATGGACTTTCGCTACCAGATACCGCATCAAGGTGTATGAAAGTAAGATTGGAACAGCTGAAGAAAAGTCCAGAGAGATTATAGATGAAGCATTGAAAGCAGCAGAAGCGAAAAAGCGTGAAGCACTTCTGGAAGTAAAAGAGGAAACTCTGAGATCCAGAAATGAGTGTGAGCGTGAGACGAAGGAACGTCGTGCGGAACTGCAGCGATATGAAAGACGTGTACTTAACAAAGAAGAGAACATCGACAAAAAAGCCGATGCACTGGAACGTCGTGAAGCATCAATGGCAGCCAGAGAAGAATCACTTTCACGCAAACATAAGGAAGTGGAGTCCATTCTGGCAAAACAGCAGACCGAACTGGAGCGAATTTCAGGTTTAACCTCCGAACAGGCTAAGGACTATCTTTTAAAAACTGTTGAAAATGATGTGAAACATGACACTGCAAAAATGATCAAGGAGCTGGAAAGCAGGGCTCGTGAAGAGGCAGGCAAAAAGGCAAAGGATTATGTCGTTACGGCAATCCAGAAGTGTGCTGCAGATCACGTGGCAGAGACAACGATTTCTGTCGTACAGCTTCCCAACGATGAGATGAAGGGCAGAATTATCGGCCGTGAAGGCCGTAATATCCGGACTCTGGAGACTCTGACAGGCGTGGATCTGATTATTGATGATACTCCGGAAGCGGTTGTTCTGTCTGCATTTGATCCGATTCGCCGTGAAGTTGCCAGAATTACTCTGGAAAAACTGATTCTGGATGGACGTATTCATCCGGCCAGAATTGAAGAAATGGTGGAAAAGGCTCAGAGAGAAGTGGAGACCAGCATTCGTGAAGAGGGCGAAGCAGCTGCTCTTGAAGTTGGTATCCATGGCATCCATCCCGAACTGATCCGTCTGCTGGGTAAGATGAAGTTCAGAACCAGTTATGGTCAGAATGCTCTGAGACATTCAGTGGAAGTTGCTCATTTATCCGGGCTGCTTGCCGGTGAAATCGGAGTGGACGTCAGAATGGCCAAACGTGCCGGTCTGCTTCATGATATCGGAAAAGCAGTGGATCATGAGATGGAAGGTTCTCATGTTCAGCTGGGTGTGGAACTTTGCAAGAAGTACCATGAATCCTCCATCGTAATCAATGCAGTAGAGTCTCATCATGGTGATGCCGAACCTACTTCTCTGATTGCCTGTATTGTTCAGGCAGCAGATACTATTTCAGCTGCCAGACCCGGTGCAAGAAGAGAAACATTGGAAACATATACCAACAGATTAAAACAGTTAGAAGATATTACAAATTCCTATAAGGGTGTTGACAAGTCTTATGCCGTTCAGGCAGGACGCGAAATTCGGATTATGGTTATACCCGAACAGATCAGTGATGACGATATGGTTCTGCTTGCGAGAAATATTTCCAAGCAGATTGAGGCAGAACTGGAATATCCGGGACAGATTAAAGTTAATGTGATCAGAGAATCACGTGTAACCGATTATGCGAAATAGAATATAATTGGGACGGGCAATTGTTTTTGCCCGTCTTTTTAAGTCTATGAAAGAATTTTTTATTCACAGGAGGGAAGAGCCATGGAACGAGAGGATCAGGAACGCCTGCAGAGAGTAAACCGCAGGCTGGCTTATCAGGGGGCGGTTATGGAGATATACCGTGATGATATGAAGATGCCTGATGGCAAACTGGTACAATGGGATTATTTTCACCATAAAGGGGGAGCTGCTGTGATTCCTGTTCTGGATGATGGGCGTATTTTGATGGTACGTCAGTACCGTAATGCGCTGGATCGCTATACGCTGGAAATTCCTGCGGGAGCTTTCGATTATGAAGGTGAACCGGGACTGTCCTGTGCTGCCAGAGAACTGGAGGAAGAAACAGGATATCATGCGGATGATTTCACTTTTCTGCTTCATATGAATTCCATGCCGGCTTTTACCAATGAAAAGGTTTCTGTTTACGTGGCTGGAAAACTGAAAAAAACGAAGCAGCATCTGGACGAACAGGAATTTTTGAATGTGGAGGCATGGGAACTGGATAATCTGATCAGTCAGATTTATAAAGGCGTTCTGACTGACAGCAAAACAGTATGCGGTCTGTTGGCGTACCGTCTGCTGCTTGACCGTGATAAAAAACGGGATGCATGAATTCTGTGAAAGATACGCATATATAATATAAAGAGATCTGACATGGGATTGATATTCAGATATGCTGAGTGGAAGAGCTGAGAATGAAAACCGTGTCTGGTGCCGGCTGATGATAGCCGGTGTGCTGCTTGGGGCAGCAGTCGGACTGGCAGTTTCTGTTTTTCCGGATTGGGTTTTTTATGAAACTGCGCTGTTTTATGCGGAGAATGGCTGTGCAGTCCGGGGTGTGAATTTGCTGAATGTTATCATGAACAGACAGTGTTCCGGATATTTTGTGAGTTATTTATGTATCCGTGTTCTGATTCCATTTGTATTGCTGCTGGCAGGTATACTGAGCAGAGGTCTCGTTCTGCTGAGAATTCAGACAGCGGCTGAACTGCTGGCTCTGGCTTTTCAGTCAGCTCTGGTTTTTGCTTCAGGAGGGATGGAACAGCAGCTTCTGAACCTGAGCTTTTGTCTGCTTCCGGAAAGTTGTATATTACTGGCGATAATTCCGGCATTTTGTAAAAAAAAGTCAGGATTTGGTTCTGCAAAACAGTATATTTTGACGGTAATCAGGGGCGCTTTACTGCTTTGCTGCGGCGCCGTGGTGGAAATTTATCTGTTTCAGTGTTTCGTGTGATAAATTCTTGTATATTGCATTATTTTCAGAATTTGTGTATAATGTCATAATGTGCCGGTAATGGAGATTTGCGGGCACATTTTAGGGAATAATATAAGAATTTACTTGAAGGGAGTAATGAACTTGAAGACTTATCGGAATATGACGCGGGATGAGCTTTTGAAGGAAAAGGAAGCATTGGAGGAAGAGTACAGAAAGGTTAAGGAGAAGAAACTGAACCTGAACATGTCCAGAGGCAAGCCCTCATCGGAACAGCTGGATTTATCCATGCCTATGATGGATTTCCTGAATGGAACGAGCGATATGCTGGATTCCGAGGGGAATGACTGCAGAAACTACGGTGTTCTTGACGGTCTGAATGACTGCAAGGAACTGATGGCTTCTCTTGTTCATACCTCGCCTGAGAATGTGATCATTTACGGCAATGCAAGTCTGTCCATTATGTATGATACGATTTCACGGTCTATAACCCATGGGGTTAATGGGAGCACTCCCTGGTGCAGACTTGATCAGGTGAAGTTTCTGTGTCCGGCACCCGGATATGACAGACATTTTGCGATTACGGAATTTTTTGGAATTGAAATGATCACGATTCCCATGCATGAAGACGGTCCTGATATGGACATGGTAGAGCAGTATGTCAATAACGATCCTGCTGTAAAGGGTATCTGGTGCGTTCCTAAATATTCCAATCCTCAGGGATATGTCTATTCTGATGAAGTGGTAAGGCGATTTGCAGCTTTGAAACCTGCAGCAGAAGATTTCCGTATTTTCTGGGACAATGCTTATTGTGTTCATCATCTGTATGATGACGAACAGCCGGAGATTCCGGAGATTCTTTCCGAGTGTGAAAAGGCCGGAAATCCTGATATGGTATATGAATTTTTCTCAACATCCAAGATTACGTTTTCCGGTGCGGGCATTGCAGCTCTGGCAACTTCTAAAAACAACCTTGATTTTATTAAAAAACAGCTGACAAAGCAGACAATCAGTTACGATAAGATCAATCAGCTGAGACATGTGAAGTTCTTAAAAGATGCGGAAGGTGTACAGGCTCACATGAGAAAACATGCTGATATTCTGCGTCCCAAGTTCCAGGCGGTGCTGCAGATTCTGGAGCAGGAGCTGGGCGGTCTGGAGATCGGAAGCTGGATCAGCCCCAGAGGCGGATATTTTATTTCCTTTGAAGCGCTTGACGGATGTGCAAAGGCAATTGTTGCAAAGGCAAAGGAAGCAGGAGTAATCCTGACCGGTGCCGGTGCAACCTATCCTTATGGCAGGGATCCGAAAGACAGTAATATTCGTATTGCTCCCAGCTATCCTCCCATGGATGAACTGGTGGAAGCTGCAAAGCTGTTTGCACTCTGTGTCAAACTGGTCAGCGTTGACAAGTTCCTTGCAGAAAAGCAGTAAAAACTGATCCTGATAACATAAACAACATAATTACTAAAGGCTGGAGAAACGACTGATGAAAAAAACATTTGTAACACTCGAACAGGTTAAGGATATTGCAGCGCAGTATCCTACCCCCTTCCATTTATATGATGAGAAGGGGATCCGCGAAAATGCAAAACGTGTTAATGAAGCATTTTCATGGAACAAAGGATTCAGGGAATATTTTGCGGTAAAAGCCAATCCCAATCCTTTTCTGATCAAGATTCTGCAGGAATATGGCTGCGGCTGCGACTGTTCTTCCATGACAGAGTTAATGCTGGCGAAAGAACTGGGCTTTTCCGGTGATGAAATCATGTTTTCATCCAATGCAACACCTGCGGAGGAATTTCGTTATGCCAGAGAGGTCAATGCCATCATCAATCTGGATGATTTTACCATGATTGATTATCTGGAAGAAACCACAGGTTCCATTCCCGAAACCATCTGCTGCCGTTTTAATCCCGGCGGCGTTTTCCAGATGAGCAATGGTATTATGGATAATCCCGGAGATGCTAAATACGGTATGACGGAAGAACAGATCGTGGAAGCATTTAAAATCCTGAAAGCAAAGGGTGCGAAAAAATTCGGTATCCATGCTTTTCTGGCCAGCAATACCGTAACCAATGAATATTATCCGGAACTGGCCGGCGTATTATTCCGTCTGGCAGTGAAGCTGAAAAAAGAAACCGGAGCAGATATCCGTTTTATCAATCTTTCCGGTGGTGTGGGAATCCCTTATACACCGGATAAGGAACCCAATGATATTATGGCAATCGGTGAAGGTGTAAGAAAGGTTTATGAAGAAATTCTTGCCCCTGAAGGCATGGATGATATTGCAATTTATACAGAGATGGGACGTTTCATGATGGGACCTTACGGCTGCCTTGTCACACAGGCAATTCATGAGAAACATATTTATAAAGAATATATCGGCTGCGATGCCTGTGCGGCAAACCTGATGCGTCCGGCCATGTACGGTTCTTATCATCACATTACGGTGCTGGGCAAGGAAGATGCTCCCTGCGATCATAAATACGATGTAACTGGTTCGCTCTGTGAAAATAATGACAAGTTTGCAGTTGACCGGATGCTTCCCAAAATTGATATGGGTGACTATCTGGTGATCCATGATGCCGGCGCTCATGGATTCTCCATGGGCTATCAGTACAACGGCAAGCTTCGTTCTGCGGAAATTCTTCTGAAAGAGGACGGAAGCTATCAGATGATTCGTCGTGCAGAGACTGCAAAGGATTACTTTGCAACATTTGATTTCTGCGATATTATTAAAAATCTGGTATAAGTTGTATCAGAATCATAACTCTGATATAAAATGATACCAGGGGCAGGGGGTCAGATCCTTTTGCCCCTGGTATCATAAAATAAGGCGGCTGACAGGTTTCGGCCGTCTTTTTGAATCTCTGGACAATTACATATTTTGGTCGTATAATGTAATTCGAAAAATTTGCGATAGGAATGGGGAGAAAAATTGGGACAGTTATCACCAATGATGCAGCATTATCTTGCTACGAAGGAACAGTATAAGGATTGTATCCTTTTTTATAGATTAGGCGATTTTTATGAGATGTTTTTTGATGATGCAGTTACTGTATCCCGTGAGCTGGAGCTTACACTGACGGGAAAGGACTGCGGTCTGGAAGAACGCGCGCCCATGTGCGGGATTCCATATCATGCTTATGAAGGCTATATGAGCCGGCTTGTGCAGAAAGGGTATAAAGTAGCCATTGCGGAACAGGTGGAAGACCCGAAACTGGCAAAAGGTCTTGTAAAGCGGGAAGTGATCAAGGTTGTAACGCCGGGAACGATTACCAGTGCGCAGGCGCTGGAAGAAGGGCGCAACAATTATCTGATGTGCGTTGTATATCTGGAAAAATCCTTTGGCATAGCCACGGCAGATATCAGTACAGGTGATTTTTATGTTACAGAGGTTGGTTCAATCCGTGCTCTGAATGATGAGATTTACAAATTCATGCCTTCGGAGCTGATCTGCAATGAGCCCATGGAAATGAGCGGGGTTGATTTCGCAGATATGAGAAATCGTCTGAATATAGCAGTTTCTACTCTGGACAGTGTGTATTTCAGTGATGACAAAGTAACCGGAATTCTGAAAAGCCATTTCCATGCACAGCAGCTGGACGGTCTCGGCCTGCAGGATTATCCTACCGGTATTGTTTCAGCAGGTGCGCTGCTTACTTATCTGTATGAAACGCAGATGAGCACCGTATCCCAGCTGACACGGATCAAACCGTATCGGACAGGACGTTTTATGATTCTGGATACATCTACCCGGAGAAATCTGGAACTGACAGAAACACTGAGAGAGAAAAATAAAAGAGGGAGTCTTCTGTGGGTTCTGGATCAGACAAAAACCGCCATGGGTGCCCGGATGCTGCGTACATGGATTGAACAGCCGCTGATCGACCGTCAGGAAATTCTGGACCGTCAGGATGCCCTTGAGGAGATGAATGAAAATCAGATTGACCGGGAGGAACTGAGGGAATATCTGAATCCGGTTTATGATCTGGAGCGTCTGATCAGCCGGATGGCGGCCAAAACAGCCAATCCCAGAGATCTGATCGCTTTCCGCAACTCTCTTCAGATGCTTCCGCCTGTCCGGAATATCATGAAAAACTATCAGTGCAGCCTTCTGATGAAACTGACGGAGGAGATGGATACACTGGAGGATATCTGTGATCTGATCAACCGTTCCATTGTAGAAGAGCCGCCTCTGACTGTCAGAGAAGGAGGAATCATTAAAGACGGCTATCACGAACTGGCGGATCAGTATCGAAAAGCCAGCACGGAGGGAAAAAACTGGCTGGCTGAGCTGGAAAGCAGAGAGCGGGAAAAAACAGGAATCAAAAATCTTCGCATCAAATTTAATAAGGTATTCGGTTATTATCTGGAGGTGACCAATTCCTTTAAGAACCTGGTACCGGATTATTATGTGAGAAAGCAGACTCTGACCAATGCGGAGCGTTACACGACAGATGAATTAAAGCATCTGGAAGAAGTGATTCTGGGGGCGGAGGACAAGCTTTGCGGTCTGGAATATGACCTGTTTTGTGAAATCCGTGATAAAATTGCATCTGATGTGGCCAGAATCCAGAAAACAGCCAAAGCAGTAGCTCAGATTGATGTGCTGGCTTCACTGGCAGCAGTCAGCTCAAGGAATGATTATGTACGTCCGGCCATCAATATAAAAGGTGTAATTGATATAAAAGACGGCCGCCATCCTGTGGTGGAGAAAATGATGCGTGACGGGCAGTTTGTGGCCAATGATGTGTATCTGAATAATACAAATAAAAGAGTCTCCATTATTACAGGTCCCAATATGGCGGGAAAATCCACTTATATGCGTCAGGCTGCTCTGCTGGTTCTTATGGCGCAGATCGGCTGCTTCGTTCCGGCATCATCGGCCAATATCAGCATCTGCGATCGTATTTTTACCAGGGTAGGGGCGTCGGATGACCTGGCCAGTGGACAGAGTACTTTTATGGTGGAAATGACGGAAGTAGCCAACATTCTGAGGAATGCAACGAAAAACAGTCTGCTGATCCTTGATGAAATCGGACGGGGAACCAGTACATTTGACGGCCTCAGCATTGCCTGGGCGGTGATCGAATATATCAGCAATACGAAAACACTTGGAGCAAAAACATTGTTTGCAACGCACTATCATGAACTGACCGAACTGGAAGGAAAGCTGGCCGGTGTGAATAATTACTGCATTGCAGTAAAGGAAAACGGCAATGACATCGTTTTTCTGAGAAAAATTGTAAAAGGCGGTGCAGATAAAAGCTATGGTATTCAGGTGGCCAGACTGGCAGGTGTGCCGGAACCGGTTCTGAACCGTGCAAGAGAAATTGTGGAAGCCTTAACCGATGCAGATGTTGCGGCAAAATCAAAGGAACTGGCGATTTTATCAGGCAACAGCGCAAGAGTCTGTGTAAAAAAGCCGGATGAAGTGGACATGGCTCAGCTGACGCTGTTTGATACCGTCCAGGAAGACGATATCATCCGGGAAGTTATGGAAGCAGATCTGGGTCATATGACCCCTATTGATGCATTAAACCTGCTGTACCAGCTGCAGTCAAAATTGAAAAACAGGGTATAATTGATGGTGAAATAAGATGGGGAAAATACATTTACTGGATCAGAGTACGATCAACCAGATTGCGGCAGGTGAAGTCATTGACCGGCCGGTTTCTGTGGTGAAGGAACTGATGGAAAATGCTGTCGATGCAGGAGCCACTGCTGTTACAGTGGAGATCAAACAGGGAGGAACAACGCTGATCCGCATTACCGATAACGGAAGCGGAATCAGTCCGGAAGACATCCCGGAGGCTTTTCGCCGCCATTCTACCAGTAAAATCTCTCAGGCAGCGGATCTGCTGACAGTATCCAGTCTCGGATTCAGAGGAGAGGCGCTTTCCAGTGTGGCAGCAGTATCCAGAGTAGAGTTGATTACCCGTACCCACAGCAGTCTGGTGGGAAGCCGCTATGTGATCGAAGGCGGGAAGGAACTGACCATGGAGGAAGCAGGGGCACCGGAGGGAACGACGATTATTGTGAGAGACCTGTTCTACAATACGCCTGCCCGGAGAAAATTTCTTAAAACGCCTGCCACGGAAGGCGGATATATTTTCGATATGATCGGAAAAATTGCGTTATCGAGACCGGATATTTCTTTCCGTTTTATTCAGAACGGACAGAACCGTCTGCATACTTCAGGAAATCATAATCTGAAAGATGTTATTTATCATGTATATGGAAGGGAGATCACCAGAGAAGTGGTTCCCATATCCTATGAAAGCTCTTTTTTCAGAATTGACGGATATATCGGGAAACCTCTGATTTCCCGAAGCACGCGGGCCTGTGAGATTTATTTTATCAACGGGCGTTATATCCGCAGCAATCTGGTCAATAAAGCTATTGAAGAAGGATATCGGAATTTCCTGATGCAGCATAAATTCCCGTTTACGGTTTTTAACATTACGATTGATCCGGAATTTACGGATGTTAATGTGCATCCGTCGAAAATGGAACTGCGTTTCCGCAATCAGGAATTTTTATATGAAGAAATTGTAACAGCTGTCCGCAGGACGCTGACGCAGGGGGAACTGTCGCCCGATTTTACAGTAGAATCGGGGAAGAAAAAAGAAATGCATGTGCCGGAGAAAGCAGCTGAGCAGAGAGAAATGCATGCGCCGGAGAAAACAGCTGAGCAGAGAGAAATGCGCGCACCGGAGAATTCACCTGTACAGCGAGAGGTGCGTGCGCCGGGGAATGCATCTGTACAGAAAGAAGCCGGACCGGTGCCGGCAGTGGACAGAGAAAAAGACTGCGCCGGGGGATTTCCTTCTGCAGGACAGAAAAGTGCGGAACCTGTACCTGTTTTGCAGAAGCCTTTAGAATCTGTATTTGCGGGTCAGAAACCTCTGGGATCCGTGTCTGAGGATCAGAAGTCTTCGGATTCTGTTTCTGCAAAAAAGAATCCGAAAAAGGAAAGAGGGCCGGAGCCTTTTGAAACCAGACGGATGGAAAAACAGATAAAGGAAGAGAAGGCGCTGTATGAAGCGGAAGCGGTTGATGTCCGTCAGCAGAATCTGTTTGAAGATAAGCTTCTGACTGTGGATACTGTGTCTGAAATTAAACTGGCGGGGCAGATTTTTGATACATACTGGATCGTTCAGTATCAGGATACCTTCCTGATTATCGATCAGCATGCGGCCCATGAAAAGGTGTTATATGAATCCATTATAAAGCATTTGAAAAATCAGGAATATACGACACAGCAGATGAATCCTCCGGCAATTATTTCACTGACACCGCGTCAGCAGGGACAGTTTGCAGAACTT
>JAQYDI010000092.1 GCA_028724245.1 Lachnospiraceae bacterium | reverse complement strand
TAGAATGATGTATACTATTTGCGATGGACATCCCCTTTTGATTCGTGTACATTGTTTTTTCTTGCTTACTACAATTATACCGTATCAATTAGAGGATGTCTTTAATTTTGTGCAATATTTGCTATATGCTCATTTATAGTTCCATATTTAAAATTTCTCATGTTCTTTTTTCATATTATTCACTTTTTTGCCTTTTATCTCCTATAAATATTTGTAATTTTATTCTCATATAGAGCAAATTTATTCTTCAATTTTATGCATTTTGATACCATTGATGTTTTTCCGTGCATCTTTTCTTCTTTAAGTCAAAATGACGAAAGGGCTGCATCGTACCATGTACGTGCAGCCCTTAAAAAAATTGCATCAGTTACTTTTATTTTTATTCATCTGCTTTCAGCACATAAACCTTGCTGTAGAAATCCGTGTACACCTCCGCGTCAGCTTCTCCGATGTCTCCGATGGCCGGTTCTGTTGTTATAAGCCCTGCATACATCAGTTCATCGCCGAAACGGCTTTCTTCTTTCTTTCGGGGCGCTTCGATCCGGTACTCCAGATCGGGGTTCAGCCCTTTCAGCTTCAGACGTTTAACCGGTGAATTGGGATGGATCAGGATCCGGGAATACATGACGATTGCTTCCTTCTGATCCTGCGAAACCACCATCCATGCGCCTTCATTGGTTGCAAACGGATCAGCCAGACGGTAGCAGGTTCCTGTATGGATCAGCTTCCGGTACTGTTTTACAAATGCAACCTGTTTCTTTACTTCTTCAAATTCTTCCTCCGGCATGCGGGTAATGTCCAGCTCATAGCCGAATGCACCGAACATGGCCACATTGAAACGGGTTTCCAGAGGAGTTACCCGGAGTATCTGATGATTGGGCACAACAGAAACATGCGCACCCACACTGCTGATGGGATAGCAGTATGAAGTTCCGTACTGGATGCCGATTCGTTCCACTGCATCGGTATCATCACTGCACCATGCCTGAGGTGCATAATACAGCATACCGGGATCGAAACGGGCGCCGCCGCTCGCACAGGATTCAAACAGAATCTCCGGGAAACGGGTGATAAGACGCTCATACAGGTCATACACACCCAGAATATATCTGTGGTAGATCTCACCCTGCTGATCTGCAGCGTATCCTGCCGAATAACATTCGGTAATGCTGCGGTTCATATCCCATTTAATGTAGGAGATATCAGAATCAGCAATCACCTTTTCCATCATCTCATAGATGGCATCTACCACGATCTTTCTGGAGAAGTCCAGAACATACTGGTTGCGGCCCAGTGAAGGCACACGCCCGGGCGTCGCCAGAATCCAGTCCGGATGTGCACGGAACAGGTCACTGTCTTCATTGACCATTTCCGGTTCAAACCAGAGACCGAAACGCATGCCCATTTCAGTAATCTTTCTTGACAGACCGCTGATGCCGTTTTTCAGCTTATCCGTATTGACAAACCAGTCACCCAGCCCCCGGAAATCATCATTTCTCTCGCCGAACCAGCCATCATCCAGCACAAACATCTCAATACCGGCCTCAGCCGCTTTTTCAGCAATTTTCAGGATCTTTTCCTCGTCAAAATCCATATAGGTCGCTTCCCAGTTATTCAGCAGAACCGGACGTTCCCTGTCTCTCCAGTATCCTCTCGCCAGACGATTACGGTACAGACCGTGGAAATTCTGACTCATGTTGTTCAGTCCCTGCGCACTGTAAACCACAACCGCCTCGGGTGTCTGGAATACCTCGCCGGGTGTCAGATTCCAGCAGAAGCCTCTGGGATTGATACCGATCATGACACGGGTCTGGCCGTATGTATCGCCTTCCGCCTGTGCCAGGAAATTACCGCTGTACACCAGAGAAACACCATAGGCTTCCCCGCTGTCCTCCGTCGTACCCGGTTTGCGGATCACAACGAAAGGATTCTGGTTGGGGCTGGAACAGCCGCGCATGCTTTCCACAGAAGTCACGCCGCTGCCGATTTTTTTCACAAGAGGTTCGCGTTCTCTTGCCCACGCACCGGAAAACTGCATCCATTCATAATCGGTACCCGGCAGATCAAGACAGAAGCTCATGGCAGAATTCAGCTTCAATGTCTGACCGCCCCTGTTTTCAAAACGGGCACTTCTCGCAACGGCATTATAATCGCGGAAAACCGTATAATTCAGTTTCAGTTCCACCTGTGTCACTTCATCAAACAGCGTGAAAATAACAGTATCCGCTTCCTCCGGTGCCTCCGTATAGGTGGCAGGCAGGCCGCAAAGTCCCGGTTTTCCGGAAATGATTTCATGAGAAACATATCTGAAATCGCTGATATGACTGCCATTCTCCTGCAGAATCTCAAAAGCAGGGTTACGGAAATCAGAAGAACCAAACGAAGGATACTCCTGCTTCAGCAGTTCCAGAGAAACATCCCTGCGGCCGATACCGCCCACCCAGGGAACCATGGAACGCATCCCGTACTCCAGCAGATGTTCAAAACTCTCCCGATCCTTCAAACGTCTGCCGTAATAAAGCTGCCCCAGATGGCCATTGGGCAGAATTGTAATAATGTAACTGATTTCATCATTAAAAAGATGAAACTCACCGGATTTTTCATGAAAAACAATACCCATGATAAACTCCTTCCATAAAAAATAAATAAAACATCCCTAAAGATACCCCCAGTTTATGACACAATCCCCGAAAAGCCAATTGCCCCATGTTGCGCAAATATGGTGTAATGTTGCAATTTGTTTATGGGGGGATAGGGAAGGGGGGGTGTGAGGCTCCATGGATGACAAAGCCTGTCCGGAGACGCGCTCCCGCTCTGTGACAAACGCAGCGGATGCTAAATTCGCGAACCGTCCCTCCGGACGGCCCGCTCATTAAGCACCGGCGTTTGCCAACGGTCTCCTTGACAGGTTTTGTCATCCATTCCGCCGCCATAGTCCGTTCTCCTATCCGCCGGAATCATGAAACAAATTGCAATGGGAGGAGGGCGAATCTGATTTGATGTTCGATACCCTCTCGCCACAACTGTTCTATTTTTTTACTCTCGGCCAGATAACAAAAACTGCACGCAGGAAGCTGCCCCCTTATGCGTCTTTATTCCCCGGCAAATGGCAAAACCTGCACGCAGGAAGCTGCCCCTTATGCGCCCTCCCCCCACAACTGTTCGGATCTTTTATCCCCCGGCGGATGACAGAACCTATGGCGGCGGAATGGCTGTGGTATCCTGTAAAGGGGGCCGTTGAAAACGCCGGTGCTTAGCGAGCAGGCTGCCGCAGGTGGCCTGCGAGTTTAGCATCCGCTGCGTTTTCACCCGAGCGAGAGCGAGCCCCCGTACAGGATATCACAGCCATTCCGCCTCACACATCCCTCATCCGCCCAACCCAAAAGTCCGAACAGTTGCATTTCCCTCTTTTTTCCTTTATAATCATGTGGATACAACCATCTCACTGTCTGTTTTCAGGATTTTTTCACCTGAGTCCGGACAGCACCTGTTTTATTGATTAAGGAGTTACATTTATGAAGGTTTTATTATTGAACGGCAGTCCTCACAAGCATGGCTGCACCTATACGGCTTTATCTGCTGTTGCTGCACAGCTGGAGAAAAATGGTATTGAGTCGGAGATCGTACATATTGCGGCAAAACCGGTCCGCGGATGTTCCGGCTGCGGTTCCTGCAAGAAGAATGATAAGAAACACTGCGTTTTCCTGGACGGCGGTGTGAATGAAGTAATCGACAAGCTGGCTGAGGCTGACGGTCTGATTGTTGGTTCTCCCGTGTATTATGCATCTCCCAACGGAACGGTTCTGTCTTTCCTTGACCGTATGTTCTGCGCAGGAAGCGATTATCTGGTTAATAAACCGGCTGCTGCTGTCGTATCTGCCCGCCGTGCCGGCACTACCGCTTCCCTTGATGCCATCAACAAATATTTCACCATCAACCGCATGCCCGTGGTATCTTCCAATTACTGGAATATGGTTCACGGCAATACCCCCGAAGAAGTACTGAAAGATGAAGAAGGTCTTCAGATCATGAGAGTTCTGGCCGATCAGATGTCCTGGCTGCTGAAATGCATCGAAGCAGGCAAACAGGCCGGAATTGCTGCACCGGAAGGGGAAGCAAAAATCAAAACCAATTTTATCAGATAATCTGCAACGGTTCAGAGTCAGGCAGATTCATACAATAGCGGATGACGAATACCTGCATTCAGAAGCACTTTTTGTGCAAATCTGTTTCGCAGAAACCGGCAGGGCGTTTTTCAGAAGGGAAAACGCCCTGCTTTTTTGCGTTTCTGAATAAATTTTATCAACAACAGGTTTTCCCTGAGGATTACAGCCCTTTTCCTGTTCTCATCGCTTGACTCTGCAAAAATCCCATGTTACCATACAGTTACGAAATAAATGAGGTCAAATACATGTTTAAAAATTATCTGAAAAACCGTACCGCTCTGATTCTCAGCGCTCTGATCCTGTTAATCCTGCTTGGAAGTACCGCGGCTTTCCTGCTTCTGAATACAGGTGAGCAGACAGGGACGATTGCCGAGATCTATCAGGACGGCGAGCTGATCAAAACCATCGACCTGAATGCAGTGACAGAAGATTATTCCTTCACTGTTTCCGGAGAAAACGGTACATATAATGTAATAGAGGTTCATCATGGGGAAATCGGCATCGCGGAAGCGAGCTGCCCCGACAAACTGTGCATCAATATGGGATTTATCCACTCCTCCGCCATGCCCGTCACCTGCCTGCCCAATAAACTGGTGATTAAAATCGTTACCGAGAGCAGTTCGAACAACATAGACGGAGTCGCATACTAAACAGGATACACCATACCGGAGAAACACACTGTGTTTCGGGATTAGCTCTGAACCGAAAATTTAATATAAAACGAGATGATATAAAAATATGAACAATTCAAACAATACCAAAAAAATGACTGTTCAGAAAATGGTTCTGCTGGCCATGTTTTCCACCATTGCCCTGACCATTTTCGTAATTGAATCTGCACTGCCCCCGCTGGCTCCCATTCCCGGGATCAAGCTGGGACTTGCCAATGTGATCACCCTGATTCTGCTGGTGTGTTTCAATGAACGGGACGCACTCCTTGTACTTTTCGTCCGGATTCTGCTGGGCAGTATCTGTGCCGGGCAGATGATGTCATTTATGTACAGCCTGTGCGGCGGTCTGCTGTGCTTTGTTACCATGGCGCTGATCAACCGCCTGCTGCACAAACAGTTTATCTTCATCACCAGCGTATTCGGCGCCATCGCCCACAATATCGGCCAGCTGCTGGTGGCCATTTTCCTTGTCAGACAGCCGGGCATTCTGGTTTACCTGCCCCTGATGATGATCAGCGCCGTGCTGACCGGACTGTTCACCGGATTCTGCGCGTGGTTTACAACACCACGTCTGGAACGGCTACTGAAAAAACATCATATGCAGCGGTAATGCGCTGTTATGTATCATTTTCCGCTTCGGAACTTCCCCGGCGTAGTATTATAAGATTTACGGAAAAGTTCGCAAAAATAGCTTGTATTGGAAAATCCACATGTATAGGCTATCTCTGTAATAGACATTGTTGTGTTTCTAAGAAGAAAAGCTGATTTCTCTAAACGATAATGATTTACATACAGCATGGGTGAGACGGCTAAATATTTTTGAAAAAGCGAGGTACATCTGGTTTTACAGCAATTTCCGGCGGATGAAATATCTTTGAGCAGAATTTTATTCTGATAGTTTTTCTGCACATATCCAATCATCGCAGTGAGAGCCGGAATATCCTCTGTATTTTTATCATAGTCCGGAAAAAAATTCATATTTTCAGAGAGCAGTCTGAAAATATGTGCAGATTTTTCCAGAATAGTAAATGGCTGTATTGTTTCCAGATTGTTTTCATAGAGCATTTCAAGATCACGAAGAATAGTATTCTGCCATTGAACAGCCGGACTCAATTTCTGATAGGGGAAATGCATATTTCGTATCAAAGGATTTAAATGATTTTGTATAAAATAAGAATTTACAGAAAGAAGCAGCGGAGATAACAGAATACAGATAAAAAAGCATTCTGTGTGCGCATCGGAATAGCCGTAATGGAAGCAGCGGCTGTTTACAAAAATCCCCTCACCTGTGTGCATGGAAATTGTCCGGCCATTGACCTCATAAGTCATCTGCCCTTCTAAAATCAGAATAAATTCGAGATCGTCATGCCAGTGGCTGACCGCACGAAAATCAGGATAGCTTGACAGCTGTCCTTTTTTTATATATGCCGGAAAGTCCGGATCGTTATAGGCAACATTTTCGGATGCATCTGAATTTAAAATAATGTCTGGACATGATTCCATAAATGTAAACTCCTTTGTGTGAACGATTGTTATATAATTATGGTTGATTTTGATATAAAAATCAATAAGAAAAGTATATTTTTATATTGTGTGGGAAAAGTAGAGAATATATCCGAGGCTGATCGGATCATTATATATCTGAGGCTGATCGGATTGTTACATGTATTTTCAACACTGCGGAAATACTTTACGCAGATAAAAGATGGGAGTGACAGATCGTACGATGAATGCAGATTATCATGTACATACAGAATTCAGCGATGATTCAGATTATTTAATGGAGCAGGTTGTTCAGGATGCTATAGCAATGGGACTTGATGAAATCTGTTTTACTGATCATGTTGATTATGGGGTGAAAAATGACTGGGATGATGTTGAAAACATAAGGTATCGTAAAGGAATACCCGGAGAACCGGAAAATCTGCCAATAACAAATGTGAATTATCCTCTGTATTTTGAGAATTATCAAAAAGTAAAAAAATTATATGGAGATAAAATTTCATTAAAACTGGGATTGGAATTCGGTATACAGGCACATACAATTGAACAATATGAAAAGCTGTTTGCCAAATACCCGTTTGATTTCATAATTCTCTCTATTCACGAAATAGAAGATAAGGAATTTTGGACCCAGGAATTTCAGAAAAACAGAACGCAGCAGGAATATAACGGGCGTTATTATGAAGAACTGCTGTATATGGTACGTCATTATCACAACTACAGTGTATTAGGTCACATGGATCTGATCACGAGATATGATAAAGCCGGTAAATATCCGTTTGAAAAATTAAGACCAATTATAACTGAAATCCTCAAATATGTAATCGCAGATGGAAAAGGGATTGAAATCAACACTTCAAGTCACCGCTATGGCCTGAAAGATATCACCCCGTCAAGAGATATATTGAAATTATACCGAAAACTGGGAGGACGTATTGTTACGATTGGAAGTGATAGTCATAAACCGGAACATTTAGGCGCATATATTGATGAGGCAAAAAAAGAATTAAAAATGTTGGGATTTAATGAATTTTGTACATTTGAAAAAATGATGCCGGTATACCACGAGATATAATACTAATGATGATACACTAACCAAAAAGGGGGCTGAATTACGGCAGTCCCCTTTTTTGCTGTTAAATTGTATCATTGCTTTGTTTGAGCAACTGTATGATTTGCATACGTATTCCAGTCAGGTTCATAATCTTCTGTGGCCTGATTTCCCCACATATCCCAGCCTTCCCGAACCCCGCGTGCGAAAAGTTCAATTCTAGGACCCTGACTGCATCCTTCAATAATAGGGATAATTTCATCCGGCTTTCTGCTATGTTCTCTTTTCATGCTCCGAATCAGATTTACCTGAGATCTTGCAGGCTGTAAAGTTCTGTTTGGAGAACTTTTTTTCTTGATTCCAAACAACAGCATTTCAGTTACATTTCTGAAATAAAAACCAACGCCTCTTCCATCAGGACCTCCGTCCTTCCTCACCTTCTCCCAGATAATATTTGATTTGTAGTCAAATCCCCATGCATCCATCACTGCCAGACCATCGGGAAGCAGTGCATTAGGAACCCATAAATACAGGTGAGCTTTTTCTCCTGCCAGTTCTGATACAGGAAGCGCTTTAATGTCTTCTATTGTCATTGTTGAATATCTGTTAAGCCTTTTATGTTCCGGTGCCACCTTTCCTGTTCTATTCTGAAATTGCCAGGGCGGGTCCGCATATATTGTGTTATACTTCTTCCCTTCAGTGAAATTCTGTAAGTTTTGTATAGTACTCATTAATTCTTCGTTCATACCCTTCTACGCATTCCTTTCTTATACCCACTGCCAGCACAGGACACCCGCCATTTCTTCGGGAATCCAGTCTGTAAGTTAATTTTCCCATCCAGGTAGTGCTGGCTCCATATTTTTTCATAAGAGGCTGACCATTGTCATCCTTCTCCCGTTTGAATATATCATTTAAATTTTCAGATCTGGTTACAATAACACCTACATCTATAAGTCCACAATCAAAATATGTTCTCATCGCCAGCAAATCTCTATCAAAAGTCTGGTCTTTACTGTTCCATTCCAAATCAAATGCTACACGGTTTTTCAGAAAATCAATATTATGTCCATCAATATATCCTTCTATTGTTTCCACTTCATAGGGTTCATCCGCAAACCGACCTCGCCTTTGAGCTGTTTGTCTTGGATACTTTTTTACGATTAAATCTCCGCTTATTCTGATTTCTCTCCAACCGTATGGATAAAGTACATGATCAAACTTTTTTGGAATTGGTGATTCATTTCCGCCTGATTTTCTGATATCAGCGAGTGTTAATTTTAATTTTCGAAAGCATTCCTGCAGTTCACGCCACTCTGTCGGAAATGCATCATGAAGAATTTCCAGAGCATGACCATAATTATAAAATTCGAACTTTGAAAGTAATTCCGGTTCTATATATTTTTCAAAATCCAACAATTATACCTCCTATTTTTATCCTGCGTTTCTCCATTGTCATCCTTCGTATGATATAACAATTTTACTATAATTTCAATTCCTGCCATTACACAAACATCAGCAGTCCCGACAAAATCCCGGCCAGCAGTCCGCATGCCACATCAGAGGGATAATGTACACCTCCCAGTACACGGATGACCGCCAGAAGGCAGGTCCAGATCAGGAAAAAAATACCCATGGGTACACAGACGCTGAGAAATGCCATGGATATAACCGCGGAGGAAAAGATATGGCGGCTGGGCATGGAATGACCTCTGGTGTCCTTTTTAATCAGAGGCGACAGATTCCACGTTTCATAGGGCCTCGGCCTGTCGATCTTTTTTCTGACTGCAGACAGCAGCACGAAAAACACGGCCGGTACTGCTGCCGCCCGGATCCATCTGCTGTCACGTTTCCATATAAGCCACATCAGAAACAGCGGGTAAACCACATAAACTGTCCCTGTCAGGCACCGGTTCAGCAGATTCAGGGCCCTGATAAATGCCGGATGCTTCCGAAAAGGCACTGATATCCTGCTGTAAAACTGTTCATAATCAAATTTTCCTGTCATAATCTCTTCCCGTCCTTCATCATCTATTGCAGTTTTTCGCGATTTACTCCAGTCCTTTATAATCAAATGCCGGGATAAAGCTTTCTTCGGCGGTTTCGCCTTCCTGAATAAATCCCTGCTCTACGCCCAGTTCAATGGCATAATCCACCAGTTCATCGTATTCTTCCTGCGTGACCTTCCTCTGGAGCTCCGGATAATCGGGCAGTTCATTGCAGGGAGTATACTGATTCATGATGCTGATGTAAATCTGATCTCCCCATGTTTCATGGAGAAAGCGGATCACATTTTTCGAGTCTTCAAGCTGGCCGGGCAGCATCAGGTGACGTACGATGACGCCCTTTTTCATCAGCATCATTTCTTCCCCGTCCTCTGTATATGTACCCGGTACCGGCTCCAGAACCGGCGCACCCGTCTGACGGATCATTTCCCCGATTGCTGCGGAGGCATATGGAAAATAATCCGGCGCAGCGGCGTACCGTGCCGCCAAACAGCTGTCCATATACTTCAGATCCGGCAGATAAATATCCACAAGCCCTTCCAGCAGCTTCAGAGTCTGCACTTTTTCGTAGCTTCCCGTATTATAAACAACAGGTATGGAAAGTCCCTGCTCTTTTGCCCGCTGCAGCGCCTTTACAATCTGGGGGACATAATGACTGCCGGTTACCAGATTGATATTATGTGCTCCCATCTCCTGCAGCATCAGAAACTTTTCCGTCTGCTTTTCACTGCTGATGATCCGGGCCGTCTGCCCTTCTGCGATTGTCCGGTTCTGGCAGAACACACATCCCAGCGCACAGCCCGAGAAAAATACGGTTCCCGACCCGGCAGTACCGGAAATCACCGGCTCCTCCCACATATGAAGTGCAGCTCTTGCCGCCGTAATTTCCCACGGACTGCGGCAGTATCCTAATTCTCCCTGATCTCTGCGGGCGCCGCACCGGCGCGGACACAAAAAACAGCGCATATGACTCTTCCACCTTTCCTGTAAACAGACGTAACCAATTGTCTGGCTCTGAACAGTTTTCATTTTAACAGAATACAGAGTAAAAAAAAAGAGAAAAAAATATGCACCGACTCTATGCTTTTTTCTTCTTTTGTTTTATACTAAAACGTTGGGTTCAAAGGGATCTGCCCCCATGATACCAGCAGTATTCTGCTTAAACATACGCAGATCTGCATATTGGAAGGAGAAAGAATTAGATAATGAAATCTACATTTTATAAAGACATGTTCCGTCTTGCGCTGCCCATCGTGCTGCAGAATCTGATCACGGCTGCAGTAAGCTCCGTGGACGTAATCATGCTGGGATTTATCAGTCAGGATGCTTTGGCGGCCGGGTCTCTGGCAAACCAGATCGTTTTCATCCTGAATCTGGTTTACACCGGGCTGACCTCCGGAATTACCATGCTGGCTGCCCAGTACTGGGGCAAGCGTGATACACGGACCATTGAACAGATTCTGGGAATCGGACTGCGTATTTCCATTGCCGTTTCCGCTCTGTTTTTCCTGGCCGCTTTCTTTGCGCCGGAGGTTCTGATGCGAATTTTCACGCCTGATCCGGTATTGATTTCCACCGGCGCCGGATATCTCAGGGTAATCAGCTTTTCCTACCTGTTCATGGGCATTTCCCAGATGTATCTGTGTACCATGAGGACCATTGAACGGGTGATCTTCGCTACCGTTACCAACGGCTCGGCGCTCTGCCTGAATATTATACTGAATGCGTCGCTGATTTTCGGGTGGTTCGGTCTGCCCAAAATGGGAATTCTGGGCGTGGCGCTGGCAACCAGCATCGCCCGGGGCATCGAACTGCTGATCTGCCTGACAGATGCATGCTTTTTCCGCACCATACGTCTGCGTCCCCACCTTTTATGGGAAAAGAATTCCGTACTTTTCCGGGATTTCCTCCATTACTCTCTGCCCGCCTTCGGCAATGAAGTCAGCTGGGGACTGGCATTTTCCACCTATTCCATCATTATGGGCCATCTGGGAAGTGACATGGTAGCCGCCAACGCCGTTGTATCGGTGGCACGAAATCTGGGTACGGTGGCCTGCTTCGGCATCGCCGGCGCGGGCGCCATTCTGCTGGGCAAATCCATCGGTCAGGGGAAATCCGATCTGGTTAAGGAAGATGCGTCCCGGTTCTGCCGCATCACATTTATCAGCGGTGTGGCCGGCGGCATTCTGATCTTCCTGCTCCGCCCCCTGTTCTTCCATATGGCGGACCTGACGCCCACCGCAACCGGTTATCTGAGTGTCATGCTGTTTATCAACATGTATTACGTAATCGGCCAGGCCATGAACACCACCGTTATCTGCGGTATTTTCCGCTCCGGCGGCGATTCCCGCTGGGGATTTATCTGCGACGTGATCGATATGTGGGTATTCTCCGTGCCGCTGGGATTTATCAGCGCATTTGTACTGAAGCTGCCGCCCATGTGGGTCTATTTCCTGCTGTGTCTCGATGAATTTGTAAAAATGCCCTGGGTCTACAGGCATTATAAAAGTTATAAATGGCTGAAAAACATCACAAGGGAGTTTTAAGGTAATAGGGGTTTTCTGGTATGCGGCAGGAATTATTGTCCAGACGGACGCCGAAAGGCAGCCGTACGAAGTCCTTCCGGGAACTGAGAATGTTCCCTGCAGGACTTGCAGGGGTTTTCTGGTATGCGACAGGAACATTGTCCAACCGGACGCCGAAAGGCAGCCGTACGAAGTCCTTCCGGGAACTGAGAATGTTCCCTGCAGGACTTGTATGGCTGCCTTTCGGCTGGTTTCTGATAATTTTTTCCTGTCATGCATACGGCGAAATTTGTGGGAATGGGGCGTATTTGTGTTATGCGCCTGCGATTGTGTGTGGCCCGGAGGGAGCTGAGCTGCCTGCGGGCCTTTTTTTCTGCTGTGTGCATTACATTATTTTTTAGGAGAGAGAGTATATTGGTTGGTTCTGAACAGTTGTTTCTTTTGTTTGTTTCAAATGAACTTATATTTTTACAGTCTCATGCCGATGTTGACTGCGATACAGGCTGCTGTCAGTAATGCGGCGATGATCAGGCGTTTGGTTTCGCTGAGGTCTTTTATTTTTTCTCTTATCATAATCGCTCCTGTCTGCATCTGAACCGGCAGATGCTCCGCGTCCGGGTGATTCGTGTATCGTCGGATTTTATGACCGGTTGTTTCTTTCCGGTTTCTGATTCCAGTATAGGAGCGATGTCTAAATTCTGTTTTCTTCTTTTGTAAATTTATTGTAAATTCAGGGTAAAAATAATAGTTTGCCGGCCGCTTTTATTCATCAATTTTCTTTCTGCTGCAATCGTAAAATGCGTTCAGCCGCTGTTCCAGTACCTCTGTTTTTATCAGTGCAATTCCTTCTGATTCGTCTGCCAGAACGACCAGCGTATCATCCTTTTGGATATCAAAAAGTTCCCTTGCAGCTTTGGGAATGACAATCTGTCCCCGGCTGTTTACTTTTACCGTGCCGAATATATGCTTTCCTCTGGGCCCCGGTGACAGTACGGTATTGCCGATTTTCTCTGCGGGTCTGACCAGCGCATCAATCGTTGTACCGTAAAGATCCGCCAGTTTCATGCAGCGTTCCACGTCGGGAATCGTTTCTCCTTTTTCCCATTTGGCATAGGCCTGTCTGGAAATTCCTATTTTTTCAGCCACCTCTTCCTGAGAATAGCCATTTAGATTTCTTAAGATCAGAATATTGTCGCTCAGCATGTTTTCCGGCCTTTCCTCCCTTTCCGGTTCCCCCATGTGTCTATTTCAGGAAACTGTTTACTGCTTCCAGATACTGTTTTTTATGCACCTGATGAATGACATGGCTGCTGTCAGCCATGTCCACCAGTCTGCAGTTTTCACCAATCAGGGCTGCAGCTCTTTCCGCCTGTTCTTTGGACGCAGCACACAGATAAACGCCCGTCTCTGCAATATTTTCTTTTGCATGAAGATAGATACAGGGAATCTCAATATCTGACAGCATCTGTTCATGAGTTATGCCATGGTTCCACGTCAGATTGTAAAAATGCTCTCCATACAGCATATCATACTGGTTTACATAATGAAATACACAGACAGCGCTTTTGGGCAGGAAAAAAATCCGTACTTCCTCTCCCGGATGTTTTTCACTGTACCTCTGGGCATAATCCGCGATCCGGGGTATGGACTGCTTCATAAATAGCTGTCCCCAGTAACAATGGCGCAGATAATACGCCGGCCAGCACTCCTTCTGTTCAGTAGAAATGTATTCATGCAGCGGACAGTAGGTATCCAGATAAGCAAAGCTGTTTTCCCAGTTTTCCCCCTGCGTGGAAAATACAGGCGGATCTTCCAGTATAACGCCTTTTACAAGACTGCCGCCGTATGCAGCAAGATAAGCCGCTGTCAAAGCACCGTTGGAATGTCCGCAGACAACCGTTTCTCTGCCTATAACATGATTAATAAACCAGATAAGATCATCTCCGTTTACATCAAGATAATACAATTTCTCCTCATGGGAAGATTCCCCGTGTCCGTATACATCAACCGCGTAAATATGCCAGTTTCTGCCAAGTTCCGGCATAACACCCGCATACTCTTCCCAGGAAACCATCTGCCCGTGAATCAGCAGAAGCACCGGTCCTTCCTCTCCCAGTTCACCATAATTAATGATGTGTCCATCAGGCAGCTTCACCTGCTTTTCCCTGACACCACACTTTTTTAATTTTCTCCTGTCCCTTTCCCGCCAGTCAAATTTTTTCCGGATCATACTCAGCCCCTCCTGAACTGCTCACAAGTGTTATAATACGATTATAATTCGGATCTCAGAAACTTTCCACCAACCGGAATATACAGAATAGTATGTATTTTGTTATGTCTGGTTGCATAAGTAAGTTACTGTTCAGGATTTCATTTTTGCCGGGATGTTGTAACCTGCAGCGGCAGAAATCCGAATTTTTTCCTTCGGAAATGTTAGGGCGTGCTACTGCGGATTACCCACCGCAGTACTGCGCCTCTTATTCATCTCAGGCAAAAGAAAAAAGCACCCAACCGTTAAGTTGAATGCTTTTGATGAACCAATATTCAATTTTTATTTCAGCAAGTCCGCCAGATAAAGCTCATCCTTCTGATGCTTTCCTTTCAGCTGCTTATATCGTTTAATCGTATCCACCAGCAAATCAATTCGATCACCGTAATAGTCACGATAAAAAGCGGTGCTGTTATCATATCGTGTCCTATTGTAGACCACGTTTTCTTTACTGAATGATTTTGGACTTTTCTTGGATTTCTCCTTTTCAAAATCAGAATTCAAACCTTCAGAAATAATCAGCAACATCTCTAATTCCGGTTTGGTGCAATACTTTTCAATTCCCTTAATCTTCCCTTTATATTCTTTGGGAATCTTT
>JAQYDI010000091.1 GCA_028724245.1 Lachnospiraceae bacterium | reverse complement strand
TTGTTTGCGGATATGGAAAAACGGGTGATGATTGCGCGGATACTGGTGGATGGGAAAATCGGCAACCAGATTGCAGTAATTCGCAGACATCGCTGGGATTCTTCAGAAAAGAGTGCCGGTCAGAATGAAAATGAGAAAGATGCAGATGCGAAGAACTGCAGGGGAAATATCTGCGAAAATTACAACTGGCATGCTGATGTAGAAAGTCTGGAGAAACAGCGGCGACTTCTGGAGAAAAAGGAAAGTATAGAGGAAATCATGGGGATTGAGGGAATGGCGAGCATGATTTATTTCCGTTCGTACGGACAGATGTTCAAGTCGGAACTGCGTTTCTGCGGGCGGAACCGCCGGCCGCCCCGGGATCCGGTTAATGCGGTTCTGAGTCTGACCTATACATTTCTGACCCGTGATATGTGCAGTATCCTTGATGTACAGTCATTTGAAACTTATCTTGGTTTTCTGCATGGAATCCGTTACGGAAGAAAATCACTGGCGCTGGATCTGATTGAGGTATTCCGCCAGCCCGCTGCGGACCGGTTGGTTCTGCGTCTGTTCAACAAACAGATTCTGACAAAATATGATTTCCGTGAGGATGATATGGAAGGGATTTATCTGAATGAGGACGGATTTCAGAAGTTTTGTTATGAGTATGAAAAATGGATGACGGATAAGCGAAACGGTGATTCCTGGCGGACGCTGATGCGCAGGCAGGCACAGATTCTGAAGGAAACTATTCAGTACGGCACAGTTTTTCAGGCGTGGAAGTGGGAATAAGAAGCAGAGCAGGGATTGAGCGTGGAAGTGGAAACAGGAAGCAGAGCAGGAATTGAGCGTGGAAGTGGGAATAGGAAGCAGAGCAGGAATTGAGCGTGGAAGTGGAAACGGGAAGCGAAATAGGAGATGAGAAATTGTGTATGTGGTAAGTTACGATATTACCGAGGATAAACGGCGCAATAAAATCGCAAAGCTGCTGGAGGGATACGGACGCCGGGTGCAGTACAGTGTATTTGAATGCCGTATCAATGAGAAGAAAATGAAGGTTCTATATGCGGCGCTGGCGGATCTGACCCGTGATATGCAGGAGGGAAGTGTATATATTTATCCCATATGTGCATCCTGTGAGAAGAAACGTATGATTATCGGGGAGGAAAACCGTGAAACAGCAGAACTGCAGCAGCCGGTAATTGTGATATGAAATATACGGAGCAAGAATAAAGGTGGTACGGGTTGTACAGATGGCAGCAGCCGGTAAAATAAGCTCATGTAGAAAATAAAAGTGTGCGGAAGGTGATGATATGGGATTATACACCAAAATGATTGATATTCAGAAGCTGAAGCAGGCGTGGGAGAAGGTACGTCAGAAAAAATCGGCTCCGGGGATAGACGGAGTTACGGTGGAAATGATGGAAGGGGAAATCCGCTCTGTGTTGAAGCAGCTGAATCTGGAATTGAAAGAGCAGCGTTATGAGCCGATGCCGGTTCGCATGATCGTGCTGCAGAAAGGCGATAAGGAACGGGAAGTCGGCCTGTTCTGTCTGCGGGATAAAATCGTGCAGCAGTCGGCAGCGTATGAACTTCACAGGCTGTATGACGATGGATTTGCCGCGGAATCCTATGCATTTCACAGCAGCCGGTCTGCGCTGGAAGCGGTTGCCGAAGTGGAAAAGGCGGTGGGCGGTGATTCGGGAAAATGGGTTCTGAAAACGGATATCCGTCATTTTTTTGATGAAATCAGCCATGAAAAGCTGATGGAGCTGCTTCGGAAACGGGTGCATGAGGAGGAAGCGCTGCAGTTGGTCCGGCAGTTTTTAACGGTACCGATGCTGGATGAAAATGGAGAACTTCACAATAAAATGAGAGGTATCTATCAGGGGGCAACTATTGCACCGCTGCTTTCCAATATTTATCTGGATGAATTTGACCATCAGGTGAGAGAAAAGACAGACCGGTACTTTCGCTATGCAGATGATATTCTCTGTATTGACCGGGACCGCAGCCGGATCGAGGCGGCAGCTGATGAAATCCGGCGCCTTCTTGCCGGATTGGGGTTGGCGCTGAATGAAGAAAAAACGAAGATCTGTCAGGTCAGAGACGAATTTGAATATCTCGGATATCGTTTCGGGGCGGATGGAAAGCAGATACCAGCCAAAAAGGAGGCGGCTCTGAAGGAACGGCTGGAGGAACTCTGGATGCAGAATCTTGATTTCGAGCAGAAGGCGGATAAGGGACTGGAAATCATCAACGGCTGGCTTCAGTATTTTACCGGGAAACGCAGGATTGAAAGCATATACGAACTGGTTCTGGAGATTTACCGGGAGACGGACAGGGGAAAATCAACCGATAAACTGACCGACGGCATACTGGACAGGCTGGAACTGCTGAGACGTCAGTTTACCAACATCCATCCGGATATCTGTCATTTTCTGGCGCAGCAGTGGAAAACGGCCGGCAGAAGGGCGGCGGAATTGATGGAATATGAGCAGCTGTGGCAGGTGGAGCAGCTGGACGCGGGCAGCAATAGCACATGGGATGATAAAATATTTTCCAGATTGATCAGTGAGTATGAAAAACTTCTGATTCGGGAAGATAAAGAAGGGCTGGAAAATATGATGCAGCTCTACGCAGATCTGCATTGTTATAATAAAGCATCCGTATTTGACCGGCGTCTGAAGGAAATGGAGCGGGCGCACAGGATTTATATACCGGATGCAGCAGAGGAGATGAGGCGGAGAGCAGAAGAGATGGAAGGAGGGAGAAAAGAAAGCATCGGAAGAGAGGGAATGGTAAGCGGCGACGACCAATTTTCCTTGAATGAGGCGGAACTTGATCTTTTTTATCAGTTGTTTGCCGGAAGGGAAGATATTTATGCTCGTGAAGCTATCAATGCGTATGGGAAAAGAGCGTATGAAACGGTAAATGCGCCGCTGACGCAGGAGGTTCTGGAGGAAGCCATGCGGCAGCAGGTATCGCTGGCCACGTACGTACAGCGAAACAATGCGACTGCGCATTTCATGGTATTTGATCTGGATATTTCAAAGAAAATCCTGCTGAAATATTCACCGGAAACAGAAGAATTCCGCCAGTATCTGAATCTTGTCAAAGAAAAAGCGTACCTTCTCAGAAAAGTCCTGATGCAAATGGGACTTTCCTCTCTGTTGGAATTCAGTGGATTCCGTGGATATCATATATGGGTTTTCTTTCAGGAGTGGATAAGTGTCCGTTATATTCATATGCTGCAGGATGCGGTATTGGACAGACTGAAACGGGAGGAGGAGAAAAACAGACCGGAGGGGACATCTGAACAGGGAGAGAAAATGGAACAGGTCCTGTTGAATCAACAGGAATTTCTCAGACAGGGGCTGCTGAACCAACAGGAGATTCTCATTGAGCTGTTTCCGAACCGAACCAGAGTTACCGGAACAAAACCGGGCCAGTGCATCCGCCTGCCATTTTCCAGACATATACGAACCGGGAAACCTTCCTGCTTTCTCGATGAGGCAGGTTATATATACGGGAAACAGGCAGAAGCACTGGGGCAGGCCGTGCAGTATCCGCTTTCTGCAGTAAAGAGGATCATCGCTTTAAATGGAAATGAAGGCGGTAAGCAGAATGAAAGCAGAAATCAGGGAGGAAGTGGAAGTCAGAGCAGAAAGGGAAATCAGGACGGAAGCGGAAGCCGGAAAGAAAATGGAGGTCAGGACGGAAATGCAGATTATGATGGAAATGGAGATCAGGGCCGTGCAGGAATGAATATGGATATCTGCGGGTTATATCCTGACCTGAAACCGGCAGTGAAAATCGTACTGGAGCAGTGCAATCTGATGGCATATCTCTGCAGAAAAGCAAAAATGACCGGCTATCTGACGCATTTTGAACGGCAGACAATTGTATATGTATTCGGACATCTCGGCGAGGACGGCAAATCATTTGTCCATCAGGTTATGGAAAATACACTGAATTACCGGTACGCGGTCACGGAACGTTTCATTCGGAAACTGCCGGAAAAACCCATCAGCTGCATAAAGATCAGAGAACAGTACAAGCAGATCACCGCTGAAATCGGCTGTAACTGCAGATTCAAAAGGACAAAAAACTGCTATCCTTCCCCGGTACTGCACGCTGTTAAAGATAATGAAGAAATTCAGCAGGATATCACCCTGCCGCTTTCAAGAGATATTTCCCATGCAAAAGAAAAACAGATCTATGAGGAAATCAATATTCACCGCAAAGCACAGGAACTGGCAGGGAAACTGCTGGAATTCAAAAAGCAGCAGAGAGGAATCGATAAAAATGTGCGGAAACTGGAAGACGAACTGACGGAAATATTCAATAATGCATCGGTGGACTGCATGGAAATCGACATGGGACTGTTGAGCAGACGGCGGAAAGGAGAACGGTATGAATGGGTGATTGAGCTGTAGGAGGAGCAGGGAAAAGAGAAGTTACTGTTCAGCATTTTGGCGGGGGAAGAGTAGTGTGTGTGGCAGAGTGACTGTGATATCCTGTACAGGGACACGCTCGCTCGGGATCAAACGCAGCGGATGCTAAACTCGCAGACC
>JAQYDI010000090.1 GCA_028724245.1 Lachnospiraceae bacterium | reverse complement strand
TCCTGCGTCGTTTCACTTCCGGCTGCATCAAGCGTATAGGACAAATCCAGCGTCACCAGCTGCTTTTTCGTCAGTCCCTGCGCACTGCCGAATTCTTCTTCCACTTCATCCACAGCTTTCGTATCAACCGGCAGATTGATGATCGCACCGCCCATCCAGGTCTCTTTTTTCCCCAGCGTATTGATCCAGATAAAATATCCTGCCAGACAAACCACCAGACCGATTACCAGCGCCCGTATCCAGTAATACGTCACATACCACTTCAGCCTTTCTTTCAATGGCATGTCCTTCATATGTTCCTTTCTGTTATCTGCCCAGTCCTCCAGACGCTCCGTTTTCCCGTCTGTTTTCTTATCTGTGTCTTCTGTTTTTTCTTCCAGTTCCAGTCTCATCCTGTTTCCTTTCCAAACTGCAACTGTCCAAAGCGGTTCAAAATCAGCCGCTGCTCCTGAAACCGGCCCCGGACAACTGCCTTTCATTAAAAAATCAGCATGAACCTATTTTACCAGCCTGAGGAACACAGTCAACCGTTTTCACAGAAAATTAAGAAACGGATTACTGTTCGGAATTTCTGCCTCTCCCCCTCTTCCCCGGCCGAAGTCTAAACAGTAACTCTACCTCACTTCCTGCAGATACAGCTGCACGGTCTCTCCATCTCCTGTAAATACAGGGAAGATATAGCCGCCATACATCAGTGCCGCACCATTGTAAATTTTCTGTCCGCCCTGATTTTTTTCTCCCTGAATCTTATAATTGGCTTCCGGATTCAGGCCGCGGAAACGGACATTGATCAGAGGCCCGTTGGCTCTGGTGTGAAGATTTACAAAATTCACAAGGCATTTTTTCCGGTTTTCCGATACAAACGACCAAGCGCAGTAATCAGGCTCCTTTACAGGATCGGTCAGACGGTAGTAATTACCGTTCATGACAAGATCAGCATATTTCTTATATGTTTTGATCTGCTGACGTACCTTTGTTTTATCAGACTTTTTCAAGGTTGTCAGATCCAGTTCATATCCCAGCATGCCGGACATGGCCACCATGCCGCGCAGGTCCATGGTAGAAATACGGCCTGTCTGATGATTGGGCACGGCAGATACATGGGATCCTACGGTGCTGGCCGGATACCCGAAGGAGGTTCCGTACTGGATCAGAACACGTTCCTCTGCATCCGTATCGTCACTGCACCAGATCTGAGGTGCATAATACAGCATTCCCGCGTCAAACCGTCCGCCGCCGCCTGAGCAGCCCTCCAGCAGAACATGAGGAAAATCATTTACAAGACGCTCGGCAAAGTGATATACACCCAGTACAAAACGATGGCGTATCTCCCCCTGACGGTCAGCAGGCAGCGCCGCACTCCAGGTATCCGCCAGCGAGCGGTTCATATCCCATTTGACATACTCGATATTGCAGCTGGAAAGCACAGAAGCAATCTGTTCATAAACAGCATCCACGATCTCCACACGTGAAAAATCAAGTACCAGCTGATAGCGGGCACGGGCAGGATCTCTGCCGGGAATCTTCAGCGCCCAGCCAGGATGCTCTCTGTAAAGATCACTGTCCTCATTAACCATCTCCGGTTCAATCCACAGGCCGAATTTCATCCCCATCTCATTGACTGTCTGAGCCAGTCGGGCAAGATGAACCTTATTTTCATTGACTTTCCAGTCACCAAGACCACTGCAATCATCATCACGTTTGCCGAACCAACCGTCATCCAGCACAAACATTTCAATACCCAGCTTTGCAGCTTCGCCTGCAATCGCCTCCAGTTTTTCATGGGTAAAGTCAAAATAAGTACCTTCCCAGTTGTTGACCAGCACCGGCCGGCGTGCATTTTTATATTTACCGCGGCAGATATTATTACGGATGAAGCGGTGATACATCTGAGACAGGGTTCCCAGTCCTTCATGGGTAAATCCCATGATCACCTCCGGTGTGTCAAACACCGCTTCCTTTTCCAGTTTCCAGCTGAAGGTGTCGGGATTGATTCCCATCACAATACGTGTGCTGTTCATCTGATCCATCTCGATTTCAGCCGCGTAATCGCCGCTGTATACCAGCATCATGCCATAGCAGTCGCCGTTTGTTTCCACCGTCTCCGGTGCTGCCATGATCACAAAAGGATTATGCTGATGGGAAGAGCTTCCCCGTTTGCTGGAAATCCGGGTGATCCCGTGGGGCTGACGAAGCCGTTCCGGCTGACGTTCCATACAATGTCTTCCATGGAAATGGATCAGATCCCAGCTGCCCGGCTGCATATCAAGACAGACAGAAAGCGCCCGCTCCAGTCTTACCGCACCATCTCCGTGGTTCTCAAAGCGGACTCTGCGGGTAATCATATCCGCTTTTTCAAATACATTGTAGATCAGAACGGCGCGCAGCTTTGTGCAGGGATCTTCCAGCACAATTTCCAGCGTTTCACATTCTCCGCCGTTGTCATAAGCTGCCGGCATGCCGGGAATTCCCTGTTTTCCTCTGTAAATATTATATCCCGCATACTGCAGGTCCGCAGCCATGCTTCCATCTTCATTCAGAACCCCGCAGCTGCTGATACGGTAATCACCGATTCCGCAGCCGGTGTATTCAAGCGCAGCCGTATCCAGAGAAAAAGTCCTGTCCCTTCCGGCCTGACTCGGATTTCCCGAGAATCCCCTGTCATACAGATTCAGCAGCTGATTCATGGAAACATCTGCAATTCTCCTGCCGTAATAATTGTGAAGCACATATCCATACTGATTGATACCGATCTGGTAGGTTGTATTCTGCGTATGGAGATTGAAATATTTTTCTTCCTGTTTATAAATAATGCTCATAGTTAAAACCTCTATATTCATTTAATACAGCCGCTCAGCAAAATCCCTCGCCGACTTTTTTCAATTATAATATAAAACACCCCGGCCTGACTACGCAGATTCCGCCATGTTTTAAGCATAACAGACTCTGGGTGTTACTGTTCAGAACTTCGGCCGGGGAAGGCTGTGAGGCAGACTGACCATGGTATCCTGTACGGGGGCACGCTCCCGCTCGGGCCGATACGCAGCGGTACTAAGCTTTTTCCGCGCTGCCGCTTGAAAAAGCAAGTGCCGGCGTATCTGCAACGTCCCCCTTTACAGGATACCATGGTCAGTCTGCCGCGAAGGTTCTTTCCTTTCAGGCGAAATGAAATTCTAAACAGTACAGGGGGGGAAAGAAACGAATAATGCAAGTTTTATGTTCGTCTCTCCCATGTACTGTTCAGATCTTCATTTTGCGGGGAATGTTGTAACCTGTGGCGGCAGAAGGACTGTGGTATCCTGTTAAAGGGACCGTAGAAAACGCCGGTGCTTAGCGAGCAGACTGCCGAAGGCGGTCTGCGAGTTTAGCATCCGCTGCGTTTGATCCCGAGCGAAAGCGGGTCCCTGTACAGGATATCACAGTCATTCTGCCTCACACACTACACTTCCCCGTCCGAAGTCTGAACAGTAACCCCCGAATTTATTTGACGCTTTCCGTATTATATACTAAAATACTGGTAACGACTCAGCAGAGCCTGACCGTGTATTTTTCATGGTCTGCAGCTTCTGTTATTTATACGGTGTTATCATAAAAAGGGGGAAAATATATGACAACACAGGACTATTATCATGTGACTTCGCGCTACCGGTGTATGGACTGCGTCAACATGCTCAGTTCCGATCTGTACGTAAGTATCTGTGGTATTGAGAACTGTTCTCCGGGCAAAAAGTTCGGTCCCGGCCGCCGCGCGGATTACCACATTCATTTCATACTTGGCGGAAAGGGTACGCTCCGTATCGAAAACCAGACCTGGCAGCTGTCAGCCGGACAGATTTTTGTGCTTCCTGAAGATCAGGAAGTGGAATATCAGGCAGATGCTGATGATCCGTGGCAGTATGCCTGGATTGCCGTAGGCGGCAGAAATGCTCTGCGCTGTCTGAAAAATGCCGGTTTTGAAGATTCCTGGCTGCGCGAGTGCAACTGCAATCCCAACTGTTTCGTAGAAATTATCGACAAAATCCTCGGCATGACCGAACTGACCCTTGTCAATGAACTGAGAAGGAATTCCTACATGCACGAAATCCTTGCTTTGCTGGCGGAGACCAGAACCGCAAAGCGGGATGTCCGTCACGAATTTTCTCCGGATCTGTATGTTCAGTATGCCGTGCAGTTTATTCATCTGAACTACTCCCACATCCGGGTCAATGACATCGCAAAATATATCGGAATCAACCGCTCCTACCTGACGACCATCTTCAAAAACAAACTGAATGTATCGCCTCAGGAGTATCTGGTTTCCTACCGCCTGAACAAGGGCAAACAGCTTCTGTGCACCACCGATCTGTCCATTCAGGAGATCGCCGCAGCGGTAGGATATGACAATCCGCTTACATTTTCCAAGATGTTTAAAAATGCTTACGGAAAAAGTCCGAGGCACTACCGTCAGGAGGCTGAAGAAACCCGGGAACAGGCAGACCGGACCGGGAATCAGACAAAATTGCCGCTCTCATCTACTTCAGGCAGATAGATCTTAAAATCAGGCAAAAGCATATAAGAACCCAGCATGGCCAGAGCACCAAAACCGAAAAAGCACCAGATAAACGCATACAACGGCTGCATCTGTGCATCTGTATAAGTCAGATACAGAGGAAATACGTTAAAAAACAGTAAAACAAGTGTTCGTACCGGTTTCTTCACAGCAAAAAACAGCGCGTTGCGCATGAGGTGCAGGATACTGTCTCTGAAAGCAGCCATGACTGGGAACATATGAAGCGTAATCGTCAGCGCAATCATTCCCAGTGCATAGATGGCATACATAAAATACTGCATGATACCGCCTGCCTGACGGCATATGGTCACATCCGCATAACCGAAAACAACCAGCGCCAGCAGCACAAGCCAGTAAATGGTCGCCTGTTTGAAATTGCTTTTAAAGCCGGCCCAGAACTGTTTGAAAGGATTGATTACTCCGTCCCCTCTCAATGTTTTCAGCATAACATGGTACAGGGCCGTATATGATGCGCCGATCGTCACCACCGGCATGGAAAACAGTAAAAACATCAGATTCGCAGCGATAATAATCCCGCAGCGGGTCATAATCCTGCCGAACATACTGTCATTATCCAGAAATGCCTGTAATCTTTCACCCATTACTCTGCCTCCTCAAAAATGTAATCCAGAAATTCTTCCACAGCATCCAGATGCTGTGCATAAGAGCCGATCCCCAGCACACAGCTCTCCGAATAGATTTCATATTCCGACATCAGAATACTGTCGCTGACGTCTATCCCCACCGGTACCTGATCCGAACCGTAGTCCTCATCAGCAGGTTCACAGTATACAAGACGGTCTCCATACTTTTCCATGATCGAGGCACATCTTTCATCATTCAGATCCATCAGCCGTCCCGTGGAACCCAAAGCCTCCAGTGATTCCTTTCCCATGGTGACAGCATCCAGCGTCCCCGCCTCCACATGTGCAACAAACATCTCATAATATTCATTGCCGGCTGCGTTTCCCTTCGCATAATCGAAGTATGAGATATTATTGAACTCAACATTTTTCACCGTGGTATCATAACCGGTATACTCCACATAACCTTCCCACAGATCCGAATGATCACCCACATCCGCATTGGTATTGGTAAATGTAATAAAAAACCAGTTTTCTTTAATTGCAGTGGTATAGTGATAAACCATATAACCGGTCATAAATACCGCAAATGCAATTCCGATGATCCAGAGATAATAGTACTGCCAGATATATTCCACTTTCTTCTGAAATGTTTCCAGACCGCGTATCTTATCCCTCTCCCTGCGATACCAGGCTTTTAAACTGTTCATCATCCACAAACACTCCTTATACTGTCCCATGCGGCCGATGCAGCCCATATGACCGGTCAGGCTGTTGAAACAGAAAAAATTGTCCATCGGGAAATCAATTCCCGTTATAAATAAAAAAGAATCTCGTTCCACGAGATTCTCCGCCTGCGGCGGGTCACTTCAGTGACATCTTCCTTTCCGCCGCAGTACGATCCCCGCGGAGCGTTTTTTGTATAATAGGGAACGCAGTTTCCTATTGTACAAAAAACCAGGATCATCACATATGTCATGACCCTGGTCAAGAGTCACCTTAATAAGGTGTGAACATCCAATTACAGCTTGCCGCCGGAAGTAGCGATACCTTCAACGAACTGTTTCTGGAAAATAACGTAGATAACAAGCATGGGTACAACGGCCAGTGTTGCCGCAGCCATCATAGCGGGGTAATCATTATTGTACTGACCCTGCATCTTGGCCAGAGCTGCTGACAGAGTTGTTGTCTTTGCTTCTGTGCAGACGATCATGGGCCACATCAGATCCTTGAACGCGAACACTGCGGTGAAGATACCCAGTGAAACCATGGAAGAACGGGTCAGAGGCATCATGATCAGCAGGAATTTCTGTCCCACATTACATCCATCGAGGCCCGCCGCTTCTTCCAGATCCTTTGGAAGTCCTTCATAACCTGTCTTCAGCAGATAGGTACCGAATGCAGTAACCAGACCGGGGAATACCAGCGCAAACTGTGTATTCATCATACCCAGCTTGGAGATCATCAGATACTGAGGAATGATGAAGATCTGTCCGGGAACCATCATCTGGATCAGAACCAGTGAGAACAGAGCGTTCTTGCCCGGGAATTTCAGACGGCCGAATGCATAGCCGGCCATGGTAGCTGTCAGGCAGGCACATACAACACGCAGGAAGATCATCAGCAGAGTATTTTTGTACAGGATCAGGAAATTGTAGGATTTCCATACGGTAGCAAAGTTCTCCCAGTGCCATCCATGTGCCGGGAAAATGTAGAAAGGATTAACGGAAATCGCTTCCTGATTGGTCTTCAGCGCAGTCAGGATCATCCATGCAAAGGGGACGATCATAATAAATGCCACGATAATCAGAATGATATAGATTATTAACTTATTAATACGCTTTTTTGTTGTGTAACTATCCATATCCGCCCCTCCTTAGTTGTGATATACCAGTTTCTTCTCTGCAGTCTGCAGGATCACGGTAATAACCATGATGAATACCAGAAGGATAACAACCAGTGCCGCACCGGTACCCTTATCACCGTTGGTGAATGAGTACTGATAGAACAGATAGACAACCGACTGAACTTTGCCCAGTGCCGCATTCGTTTTGTCCATAACCATGAACATCAGGTCGAAAACGGTCAGAGCACCGATGATACGGGTCTGGACGATAAAGAATGTAGTAGGACTGAGCAGCGGAATTGTTATATCGAAAAACTGGCGGATTTCGGAAGCACCGTCAATTCTTGCAGCCTCATAGTAATCACCGGGAATCTCCTGAAGTCCCGATATGAACAGAACCATGTTGTAACCGATAATAGACCACACACCGATGATACCAATGGAAATCCATGTGATCTTCGGATTGGAAATCCACTCGATCTTTGTACCGAAAATGTTGTTCAGCAGACCAAACTGTGTATTATAGAGCCATTTCCATACCATGGCAACTGCAGCAGGTGCGCAGACCATGGGCAGGAAGAAGATTGTACGGAATACTGAAGTACCTGCCAGTTTTTTATTCAGGAAAACTGCCAGTACAAGAGCAATCGCAATACCGAAGGGAACTTCGATGATCGCATACTTGATGGTGTTCCAGAAAGCCTGCCAGATCTCAGCGTTTCCCAGCAGCTTTGTATAATTGTCAATGCCGATAAAAATATTGCCTCTGCCGAAGTCACCGGTCTTGAAGAATGACTGATAGATCGTATTAAAAATAGGATAGATATTCAGTACAACCAGACCGATAATCGTAGGGGCAACGAAAAAATATGACCATATAGCTTCCTTTTTCTGAGCTATTGACATTTTCTGTTTCTGCTTTTTCATGCGTTTCCTCCTTACCAGAATATCTCATATGGGGAAAAAAAGCGGACCACCTGTGCAGCATGGTCCGCCAAACCAACTGTAGCTGAAAATCAACAACGATTGATTTAATTCTTAAGGATTATTCTGCAGCAATTGCATCATCGATGATCTTCTGAGCATTGTCACATGCCTGAGACATTACAGCAGGATCATCAGGATTCTGCCATGCATCCAGGAAACCGCCTGCCTGCTGAAGGGCATCTTCCCATACAGTAGTCTTACGTGTGTAAGGACGGAAGAACAGGTCACCTTCTTCTTCTGCGCGGATGAATGCGGATACATCCATACCTTCGAATGCGTTTGCAAATGCATCGGATTTGCCGATCATACCTGCCATGGTAACACCCAGTTCAGACTGCATCTCCTGACCTTCTGCGGAACAGAAGTAGGAAATCAGGCTGTATGCAGCGTTGGGATCCTTTGTACCTGCATTGGCTGCCCAGCCAAGTCCGTTGTAAGCAGAGTAACGTTCACCTTCATCACATGCACCGTTGCCGTTAACGTCAGCGTAAGGGATCATAGCCCATGCGTAATCAGCTGAATGTTCAGCGGTGTAGAAGCTGTTGATCATCCATGAACCCTGAGTGATCATAGCTGCCAGGCCGGACTGGAACAGAGAGTCTGTACCGGTTTCAGCAACAACTGTCTGAGGAGCGCCAACGGACAGAAGTTTGCGGACCATCTCCATACCTGCTTTGCCTTCTTCAGAACCGATGGTTGTGCCCTTGTGATCATCTGTGATGATCTGTCCGCCGTAATCGTAAACGATGTTGTACCAGCCATCCTGATTGTTGGAAACGTTGCATGCATAACCGTAAACGCCGTCAGCCTTGCCTGCTTCTGAGATCTTGGCAGCTGCTTCGTATACATCTTCCCATGTCCAGGTATCATCCGGATAAGCTACTTCGTACTTGTCAAACAGAGCCTTGTTGTACAGCAGTGCGATGGTATCATGATCTTTGGGGATCGCATAATGAACACCATTGTCTGAACGTGTATACAGATCTACGATACCTTCATAATAGTTGTTCAGATCGATGGTATCGTCTGCTTCAATGTAGGGATCCAGATTCAGCAGAATGTCATTCTCCATATACATCTGAGCTGTATTGGAATGCATCCAGAATACATCAGGCATCTCGCCGCCCTGAGCACCTGCTTCCAGCAGTGTCCAGTAGTTGTCCCATGTAACAACGTTGATTTTAACCTTGACACCGGATGTCTCGGTCCACTTGTCAGCGATCTGCTGCAGACCGTCCAGCTGGTTGTTATCCCAGATGTTGACAGTCAGTTCATCAACTGTGTATTCGGCATTCAGATCAACCTCAGCGGGTGTGTCGGAACCACTGTTGGAATCAGAACTGCCGCCGCATGCAGTCAGAGACAGAGCCATGGCCGAAGCCAGCATCAGAGCTGTGATTTTTTTCAGTTTCATAATTTTTCCTCCTTCTGAAAAATATTGATTCTTTTCTGGAACTCGTTCGCTGTTCCTTGGCTATATTGTACACTTACATGACATAAAGGAACATGGAATAATGTAATTTGAAAATAGAAAAATGTGATATTTTTATGTATTTTCCCATTTATATTGTGAGTTTTTGCCATTAACAGTCTTTTTAAGCCGTCATATTTGACAATTATTTAAACCGATTTGCTTTTGCCCGCTCTGTACGTTTGTACATTTTGACTCCATTACTCCATATTTTGCCAAACATAATTCCATATTTAAAATATCTCATGTTCTTTTTTCATATTATTCACTTTTTCGTCTCTTATCTCATATCAATATTTGTAATTTTATTCTCATACAAAGCAGATTTGTTCTTTATTTTTATGCACTTTGATACCATCTATGTTTTTCTGCCTGTTTTCCCTTCTATAAGTCAAAATAACGAAAGGGCTGCATCGTACCATGTACGTGCAGCCCTTAAAAAAATTGCATCAGTTACTTTTATTTTTATTCATCTGCTTTCAGCACATAAACCTTGCTGTAGAAATCCGTATACACTTCCGTATCAGCTTCTCCGATGTCTCCGATGGCCGGTTCCGTCGTTATAAGCCCTGCATACATCAGTTCATCGCCGAAACGTTTTTCTTCTTTCTTTCGGGGAGCTTTGATCCGGTACTCCAGATCGGGGTTCAGTCCTTTCAGCTTCAGGCGTTTAACCGGTGAATTGGGATGAATCAGGATCCGTGAATACATGACGATTGCTTCCTTCTGATCCTGTGAA
>JAQYDI010000089.1 GCA_028724245.1 Lachnospiraceae bacterium | reverse complement strand
CCGCAGTAATATATGAAAGAAGGTGCGAAAATCCCATGAATTTAAGACCGGAAGAAATCAGCTCTGTGATTAAAGAACAGATCGGCAGATATGCTTCGAAACTGGAAGTATCCGATGTGGGTACCGTTATTACGGTTGGTGATGGCATCGCACGTGTTTATGGACTTGAAAAGGCAATGCAGGGCGAGCTCCTTGAGTTCCCCGGTGATGTATATGGTATGGTGCTGAACCTGGAAGAGGATAACGTAGGTGTCGTTCTTTTAGGCAGTGCAAATAATATCAGTGAAGGTGATACGGTTAAGACAACAGGCCGCGTTGTGGAAGTTCCTGTTGGCGATGCTCTTGTGGGCCGTGTAGTAAACCCTCTGGGGCAGCCCATCGACGGCAAAGGACCGATCATTACCGATAAATACCGTGCGATTGAACGTGTAGCGCCCGGTGTTATTTCCAGAAAATCCGTAGACACGCCGTTACAGACCGGTATCAAGGCGATTGATGCCATGGTTCCCATTGGACGCGGACAGCGAGAATTAATTATCGGTGACCGTCAGACAGGTAAAACGGCTATTGCTATTGATACAATTATCAACCAGAAAGGCAAAAACTGTAAATGTATCTACGTTGCCATCGGACAGAAGGCTTCTACAGTAGCAGCTCTGGTTAATACCTTAAATGAATACGGTGCAATGGACTATACAACCGTTGTAGCTTCAACAGCCAGCGAACTTGCACCGTTACAGTATATCGCTCCCTACGCCGGTGTAACCATCGGTGAAGAGTGGATGGAAAAGGGAGAAGACGTTCTCGTTGTTTACGATGACCTGTCCAAGCATGCTACGGCATACCGTACACTCTCCCTGCTTCTTAGAAGACCGCCGGGACGTGAAGCTTACCCTGGTGACGTTTTCTATCTGCATTCAAGACTGCTGGAACGTGCTGCACGTCTGTCCGACAAGCTGGGCGGCGGCTCCATTACAGCTCTGCCTATTATTGAAACTCAGGCCGGTGACGTTTCCGCCTACATTCCGACCAACGTAATTTCCATTACAGATGGTCAGATCTATCTGGAAACGGAAATGTTCAACTCCGGTTTCCGTCCGGCAATCAACGCAGGTCTGTCCGTATCACGAGTTGGTGGTTCTGCTCAGATCAAGGCGATGAAGAAGATTGCAGGTCCGATTCGTATCGACCTTGCACAGTACCGCGAGCTGGCTTCCTTTGCACAGTTCGGTTCCGATCTGGATGCCGATACAAAGGAAAAGCTGGATCAGGGTGCAAGAGTTAAGGAAATCCTGAAACAGCCCCAGTATTCACCTCTGGAGGTTGAATATCAGGTTATCATCATCTATGCTGCAACGCAGAAGTATCTGCTGGATATAGCGGTAGAAGATGTTTTACGATTCGAAAAGGAACTGTTTGAGTTTGTGGATACCAAATATCCTGAACTGCCGGAGAAAATCCGTACAGAAAAGGCACTTACTCCTGAAATCGAGGAACTTTTGGTTAAAGTCATTAAAGAATTTAAGACTGAATTCAAGTAATAACAGGAAGCAGGTGATCTTATGGCCACAATGAGAGAAATCAAACGGAGAAAAACGAGTATACAGAGTACTCAGCAGATCACAAAGGCCATGAAAGTAGTTTCATCCGCGAAGCTGCAGAAGGCCAAAGCGAAAGCTGAAGGTACGAAGTCATATTTTGATTACATGTATGCTACTGTTTCCTCCATGCTGGCTAAATCGGGCTCGATTGATCATCCGTACCTCAAAGCAGGACAGTCGGAGAAGAAAGCCATCATTGCCATTACTTCCAACAGAGGTCTGGCAGGCGGCTACAACTCCAATATTGTAAAGCTGATTACCGGAGGCGATTTCAAGAAAGAAGATGTCAGTGTATATACCATCGGACGTAAAGGCCGTGAAGTACTGACAACGAAGGGATATGAAATCGCAGGTGACTATTCAGATGCCATCGAGGCACCCCTTTATCAGGATGCTGTAGATGTGGGCAAGGTGGTTCTTGATCGCTATGCTGCCGGTGAGATTGGAGAAATCTATCTGGCATATACCGTATTCAAGAACACGGTTGTTCATATTCCGAAGATGATCAAGCTTCTGCCGGTGGAAATGACGCCTGCAGGAGAAGGTTCGGAAGCTTCGGCGGATGACAAGACGCTGATGAATTATGAACCCTCTGCGGAAGAAGCTCTGGATGCCATTATTCCGAAGTATATCTACAGTCTGATCTACGGTGCCATGACCGAAGCGGTTGCTTCCGAGAACGGCGCACGTATGCAGGCAATGGATAATGCAACCAGTAATGCAGAGGCAATGATTGATTCCCTGTCCCTGTTATACAACAGAGCAAGACAGAGCTCGATTACCCAGGAATTAACAGAAATTATCGCAGGTGCAGATGCCGTAGGCTGATAAGTCCGGGGCTTTTGTACCGAAATATCGCATAGAAGGAGTTTAGATTATGGCAGAGAAAAATATCGGTAAGATAACTCAGGTTATCGGCGCCGTATTGGATATCAAGTTCAATACCGGCAGTCTGCCGGAAATCAACGATGCCATCAAAGTTCCGCTGAAAAATGGAAAGGATCTTACGGTTGAGGTTGCTCAGCATCTGGGTGATGATACGGTGAGATGTGTATCCATGGGACCTACAGATGGTCTGGTTCGTGGTATGGACGCAATTGCAACAGGCGCTCCCATCACGATTCCCGTTGGTGAAAATACACTGGGACGTATCTTCAATGTTCTTGGTGAACCAATTGATGAAAAGCCGGCTCCTGAAGCAACAGAATATTTACCGATCCACAGACCTGCTCCCACATTTGAAGAGCAGGCAACCTCCACAGAGATGCTGGAGACCGGTATTAAAGTCGTAGACCTGTTATGCCCTTATCAGAAGGGTGGTAAGATCGGTCTGTTCGGCGGTGCCGGTGTAGGTAAGACTGTATTGATTCAGGAACTGATCCACAATATTGCAACAGAGCACGGTGGCTACTCCGTATTCACCGGTGTAGGCGAGCGTACCCGTGAAGGCAACGACCTGTACTATGAAATGTCAGATTCAGGCGTTATCGAAAAAACAACCATGATTTTCGGTCAGATGAACGAGCCTCCGGGAGCCCGTATGAGAGTTGGTCTGACCGGTCTGACCATGGCAGAATATTTCCGTGATAAAGGCGGCAAGGACGTACTGTTATTCATCGATAATATTTTCCGTTTCACACAGGCTGGTTCCGAGGTATCCGCGCTGCTTGGCCGTATGCCTTCAGCCGTAGGTTATCAGCCTACACTGCAGACAGAAATGGGTGCTCTTCAGGAACGTATTACTTCCACCAAGAACGGTTCTATTACATCCGTTCAGGCTGTATACGTACCTGCCGATGACCTTACTGACCCTGCTCCTGCAACTACATTCGCACATCTGGATGCGACAACCGTATTATCACGTTCCATCGTGGAACTTGGTATTTATCCGGCTGTAGATCCTCTGGGATCCACCTCCAGAATCCTGGATCCCCGTATTGTAGGTGAGGAACATTTCCGTGTTGCCCGCGGTGTACAGGAGATTCTGCAGAAGTACAATGAACTGCAGGATATCATTGCCATCCTCGGTATGGACGAACTTTCCGAAGAAGAAAAAGTTATCGTAGCAAGAGCAAGAAAGATCCAGAGATTCCTTTCTCAGCCTTTCTCCGTAGCAGAACAGTTTACCGGTCTGCCCGGACGTTACGTACCGATTTCCGAAACCATCCAGGGCTTCAGTGAAATTCTGGCAGGCAAATACGATGACATTCCTGAAAGCTGTTTCCTGAATGCAGGTAACATAGATGACGTTATTGCCCGCGTTAAAAAATAAGGGGGTATAACAGATGGCAGATATGTTTAAAGTAAAAGTCATCACACCCGACCGTGTATTTTATGAGGGCGATGTAAGCATGGTGGAGCTGAAAACAACAGAAGGCGATATCGGTGTTTATAAAAACCATATTCCGCTGACCTGTATTGTAGCACCCGGTGTATTAAACCTTCATGAAACCGATGGTGTGAAAAAGGCTGCACTGCATACGGGATTCGTAGAAATCCTTCAGGATCAGGTGACCATCCTGGCTGAAGTAGCAGAATGGCCGGAAGAGATCGACAGAAACCGTGCGGAAGAAGCACGAATCCGTGCTGAAAGAAGACTTTCAGGCTCGGAAGGCTCTATTGACGTGGCAAGAGCAGAACTCGCACTCAATAAGGCACTCTTAAGATTAAAACTCAGCCAGAAATAATGATGTAACAGACCTGAGCCGGTTTCGGCAAAAGGGTCAGCATGGGCTGAAGTATAATAAAGCAGCGTCGGACTTCCTGTAAAAAGGAACCGGCGCTGTTTTTGTATAACAGGAAACTGTGTTTTCTATTATACAAAAACGCTCCGCGTGGATCGCACTGCGGCGGAAAGGAAGATGGCTCTGAACAGTTACTATATAATAAAAGCCGGCTCTATCAGAGATAAGCTCTGACGAAGCCGGCTTTTATTATAATGTGAGGGAAAGCTTTTTTGGGAGTTAGCTGTCATCTGCAAGCAGAAAAGATTCAGTAAAAACAAAACGGAGACAACTATCCTTAGATAGTTATCTCCGTTGATAACAGCTAAATCTTGATTTAGATTATACATAAAAAAAAAGAAAAGTCAATAAAAGTTCCGATTTTTCCTGTTGGGAGGCGGGGATACTGTTCGGACTTCCTGCCTGGAGATGTAAGGATGTGAGGCAGAATGACTGTGATATCCTGTACAGGGACCCGCTTTCGCTCGGGATCAAACGCAGCGGATGCTAATCTCGCAGACTTCCTTCGGCAGCCTGCTCGCTAAGCACCGGCGTTTTCTACGGTCCCTTAAACAGGATACCACAGTCATTCCGCCGCCGCAGGTTACTTCATTCCGGCAGAACGAAGTTCTGAACAGTATGGAGAAAAAGCCGGAAAATGAGAATATTATATTTGTCCATCACCCGCCCTGTACAGAACTTCAAAGAATTTCAATCAGCCCCAAAACGTTCTCTTCTCCCTATTTCTGTTTCGGCGGATATGGGATGCAAAAAAACGTATATCCCAGCCGGCTCAAGAAACGTCATCTTCCCCCATTTCTGTTTCGGCGGATATGGGATGTAAAAAACATATATCCCAGCCGGCCCGAAAACACGGAGGAGAGGGGGCGGGGAAGCTGCAGGTCCTGTCAGCGGGCATTTTCAGCCCGCAGAAGGACCTCGCAGTTACCCGTCCCCTCTTACACTTACCTGATGCCGGCTGAACAATTTTTCCCCATCCATCCCCCAAAACAGAAAATCCAATTTCCTATTGTTTTCGCATATTTATATATGTTAAAATAGGATATCGGGCTCTGCGGAAGGTGGTGTTTTGATTCTGTTTCCGGAGGGCTATGTATGGGAGGTTGTCATGAAACAGATACGACTAAAAGCCATGGCTAAAGTAAATCTTGGATTGGATGTGGTTAGAAAGAGAGAAGATGGTTATCATGAAGTCAGGATGATTATGCAGACAGTGAATCTTTATGATAAGATTTTTATTTCTGTTAGTGAAGAGCCGGGAATCCGTTTAAAAACAAATTTGAATTTTCTTCCGGTGAATGAGAATAATCTGATTTATAAAGCAGCAAAGCTGTTGATTGACGAGTTTGATATAAAAGAAGGTGTGGATATTCAGCTGCAGAAATTTATTCCTGTTGCAGCAGGGATGGCAGGTGGAAGTACGGATGCTGCAACGACCCTGATCGGCATGAACCATTTGTTTGATCTGGGACTTTCCCGCAGACAGCTCATGGAACGCGGTGTGAAGCTGGGTGCGGATGTCCCTTACTGTGTAACAGGAGGAACTGCATTATCGGAGGGAATTGGAGAGATACTGACAAGGCTGCCTGATGTACCCAGAGGATATGTTCTGGTTGCAAAGCCGGGGATCAGTGTTTCAACGAAATTTGTGTATACAAATCTGAAGCTGGATCAGCTGGAAAAACACCCGGATATTGATGCACAGATCGAAGCAATCCGAAGACAGGATTTTATCAGAATGGCGCAGCTGATGGATAATGTTCTTGAAACGGTTACGATTCCGGAATATCCGGTGGTTCAGGAAATCAAAGATTTCATGATGAAATACGGAGCGGTAAATGCTATGATGAGCGGAAGCGGTCCCACTGTGTTTGGTTTGTATACCAATCAGATTCAGGCGGAAAAGGCCTGCGAAGAGCTGAGAGAGGCCGGTTTGGCCAAAATGGTATTTTTGACCACATTTATCGGGCAGAACCCATATGCATGATATAGTACAAGAGTCAAAAAGTCATGTTTTCCATAATATAAAAGTTAGGGGATGAAACTATGGTAGAAGATTTACAGCTGGTGATAGCCGATAACATTCCGCTGCGGGATGCGGTATTTGAGACATTAAGAGAAGCGATTTTAAAAGGCGTTCTGCCTCCGGGACAGCATTTGATGGAGATGCAGCTGGCATATCAGCTGGGAGTCAGCCGTACTCCGGTGAGAGAAGCGATACGTATGCTGGAACTGGAAGGACTGGTTAATATGGTTCCCAGAAAGGGTGCACGTGTTGCAGCTATTTCGGAAAAAAGTCTGTGTGATGTGCTGGAGGTAAGAAGAGCTCTTGAGGAATTGAGTGTCCGTCTGGCGTGTACGCGCATGGAACGGGATGATCTGGAAAAGCTGGATTCCATTAATCAGCAGTTTATCCGGGCATGTCAGAGTGATGATGTGGTGCAGATCGCCCGGATTGATGAAAGCTTTCATGCGGTTATTTATGAGGCTGCCGATAATGTGAAGCTGCTGCAGCTGCTGAATCAGATGCAGAATCAGATGTACCGTTATCGCATTGAGTATATTAAGATGAAAGATCGCCGCCAGATTCTGGTGGAGGAACATAAAAAAATTATACATTCTCTTGCAAGAAGAGATGTGGATGCAGCAACCGAGGCAACACGGACGCATATTGCACACCAGGAACAGTATGTAATGTCGGTGATTCAGGGAAATAGATAGATAACTGGATAGCCGGGGAGGCGCGACGCGGGGCTGGCGTGGAAAAAAAGAACT
>JAQYDI010000088.1 GCA_028724245.1 Lachnospiraceae bacterium | reverse complement strand
AAAGTTCTGATAGGCGGAATGACCGCCGGTATTAGCAGGTAACATAGAAATCGCCCTCCAGCCGAAAAAATAAAATATATTTAATCGGCTTCGCCGCAAATTTTTGGAGATTTGTCAAGCCTTTTTTTGCGAAAAAGTGGGGGATTTTTATAAAAATGGAATCAGGAAGCCTTGATTTTACTGGGCTGAAGATTCCGAGAGATTATTTATATGTTAGGGAGGTAAAGTTATGAACTTAATGTTTGTTGCAGCAGCTGCAGGCGTTCTGGCCCTTCTGTTTGCTCTGGTACTCACCGGCAAAGTAGGTAAGGTATCAGAAGGTACAGATCGGATGAAGGAAATTGCGTCTGCAATTGCTGAAGGTGCAAGAGCATTTCTGTTTGCAGAATACAAGATTCTGGCAATTTTTATTGTAGTGCTTTTCATCGTTATTGCAGTGGTTAGAGATCCGTTAACAGCAGTTTGTTTCCTTTGCGGCGCACTGCTTTCCATCGCAGCAGGATACTGCGGTATGAATGTGGCTACTAAAGCCAACGTAAGAACTGCCAATGCTGCAAAAGAGAGCGGTATGGCAAAAGCTTTATCAGTTGCTTTTTCCGGCGGCGCTGTTATGGGTATGTGCGTAGCAGGTCTTGGACTTCTTGGTGTCAGCGTAATCTATGCTATCACCGGCAATGCAGATATTCTGTTTGGTTTCAGTTTAGGTGCATCTTCCATTGCTTTATTTGCACGTGTAGGCGGCGGTATTTATACAAAGGCTGCCGACGTTGGTGCTGACCTTGTTGGTAAGGTAGAAGCTGGTATTCCCGAAGATGATCCCCGTAATCCCGCTACCATCGCTGACAATGTAGGTGATAACGTGGGCGACGTTGCAGGTATGGGCGCTGACCTTTTTGAATCTTATGCCGGCTCTCTGATTTCTGCAATCACACTGGGTCTTGCAGGTGCTTTTGGTGCAGTTGATCTGGCGACAGCTAAAGCTGCTGTTTTCCCGGCGCTTCTTTCCGCACTTGGTATTGTGGCTTCCATCATCGGTACTTTTATGGTACAGGGCAAGGAAGGCGGAAATCCTCAGAAGGCTCTGAACAGAGGTACTTATACAGCTTCTGCTATTGTAGTAGTTGGCGCAGCAGCATTAAGTTATGGTTACCTTGGCAGCATGATGCCTGCAGTTGCAATCATTGCAGGTCTGATCGTGGGTCTGCTGATCGGTACTATTACTGAAGTATATACTTCCGGTGATTACAGATCAGTTAAAAAGATTGCTGAACAGTCTGAAACCGGTGCGGCAACAACAATTATTTCCGGTCTTGCAGTAGGTATGCAGTCTACAGCAATTCCGATTCTTCTGATCTGTATCGGTATCTTCATTGCGTTCCAGTGCTGCGGTCTGTATGGTATCGCACTGGCAGCAGTAGGTATGCTTTCCACAACGGGTATTACCGTAGCAGTTGACGCTTACGGTCCCATCGCTGATAATGCCGGCGGTATTGCAGAGATGTCCGGTCTGGATGAATCTGTACGTGACATTACAGACTCTCTGGATGCAGTTGGTAATACAACAGCTGCTATGGGTAAAGGTTTTGCAATCGGTTCTGCAGCTCTGACAGCTATGGCACTGTTTGTATCTTATGCAGAGGCAGCCGAGCTTCAGACAATTAATGTTCTGAGCCAGACAACGATCATTGGTCTTCTGATCGGCGGTATGCTTCCTTTCCTGTTCTCTGCATTTACCATGGAATCCGTATCCAAGGCAGCTTACAGCATGATTGAGGAAGTCAGACGTCAGTTCCGCGAAATTCCCGGTATCATGGAAGGAAAAGCAAGACCTGATTATTCATCATGTGTAGATATTTCCACAAAAGCAGCTTTAAGAGAAATGATCATTCCCGGTATCATGGCAGTAGCAGCTCCCGTTCTGGTAGGTGTTCTGCTTGGTAAAGAAGCTGTCGGCGGTATGCTGGCTGGTTCTCTGGTAACCGGTGTACTGATGGCAATCTTCATGTCCAACGCCGGCGGCGCATGGGACAATGCGAAGAAATACATTGAAAACGGCAATCACGGCGGCAAGGGCAGCGAAGCTCACAAAGCAGCCGTAGTCGGCGACACAGTAGGTGATCCCTTCAAAGACACATCAGGACCGTCCATCAACATCCTGATCAAGCTCATGACCATCGTAGCACTCGTATTTTACAAATGCTTCGCAGGTATCCTGCTGTAAGAAAACGAAATATATAATGTGTTCCCAAAAGGGCGCTGTGACTTCTTAAAAAAGGCCGCAGCGCCCTTTTTATGCCCACCTCCCGTGTATCATTCACGTTCCCTCGCGGATACAGAGATACTTTTGGCGGCGGAGTACACCACAGGACCTGTCAAGGGGACCGTCGGCAAACGCCGGCACTTGCTTTTTCAAGCGTCAGCGCCGAAAAAGCTTAGTACCGCTGCGTTTGCCGCAGAGCGGGAGCGCGTCCCCGGACAGGCCCTGTGGTGCATTCCGCCCTAACAACTGAAATCCGCAGGAACCCAAATGATAACACCCGCATACACTGGTTATGAGAGACTCTGGCGGTGGTATGATGTCTGATCCACATGGTACGGGAGTTGTATGTCCCCTGTCCCGGCTGCAGCCCGGACAGGAATTTGTAATAAATTCTCTGAAAACAGATGCGGGATATGAAAATCCTGTACATCGTCTGGAGCAGCTGGGTTTCCGTCCCGGAAATACAGGAATCTGTCTGTATCAGAATCCGGGAAAGGGGTCCCTGGCATTTCGCATCAACGGCAGTGTAATTGCCCTGCGTACAGAGGATGCGGCCCTGATTGAAGCAGTGTGTACGGATGAGAGACGGGCGGTATGTGTGATGCTTGCAGGAAATCCGAATGTGGGAAAAAGCAGTGTATTTAACCGGCTGACGGGAATGCGGCAGCATACGGGGAACTGGCCGGGGAAGACAGTGGAACTGGCAGAAGGCTGTTATCTGTATCCGTCCGGAAGCAGCGGTGAAGAGCAAAATTACCGGGTGATCGATCTGCCGGGCACGTATTCTCTTCAGGCAAGGTCCGAAGAAGAGGCTGTTACCGCGGAGGCTCTGAAAAAACAGATGGCTGATGCAGTGGTAGTGGTATGTGATGCGTCCTGTCTGGAGAGAAGTCTTCGCTTTGCTCTTGAAATCAGGGCATTGTGCAGGCAGACAGCTGTGATTCTCTGCATCAACCTGTGTGATGAAGCAGAGAAAAAAGGGATTGAAATTGATTTTGAGCGGCTGGAGCAGCTGACGGACTGCCCGCTGGTTAAAACCTGTGCAGCCCGGGGAACCGGGATTGGGGAGCTGAAAGCCGCAGTGGCAAAATGCACTGCGGAAAAAAACGTTATGAAAAGGGATGGTGCAGGATGCATGGAAGCCTGCGCTGCCCATGAGGAGACTCTGTGTTCAGCAGAATGGAATAAAGAGGTGCAGGACGGCAGCTGCAGAGAGTACGCAGACCGGGCGGCAGAAATTGTGAAAGAGACCGTACGGGTAAAAGATGAAGATTACTGGCGCAGAGATTACCGGATCGATCGTTTTCTGACTTCACCGGTGACGGGAAGTCTTTGTATGCTGTTTCTGCTTTTTGTTCTGTTCTGGCTGACAATTACCGGAGCCAATTATCCATCTGCACTTTTATCATCTGTTTTTCACTGGATGGGCGTGAAAATGGAGCAGTTTCTGACTGCTGTTCATTGTCCGGAGCTTCCTGCAGCCCTGTGGCTGGATGGGATATGGAAAGTGAGCAGCTGGGTGGTATCGGTTATGTTTCCGCCCATGGCCATTTTCTTTCCATTGTTTACGATTCTGGAAGATCTGGGGTATCTGCCGCGGATCGCTTTTCATCTGGACGGATGTTTTAAGAAGTGCCATGCCTGTGGGAAACAGGCATTAACCATGTGTATGGGGCTGGGATGCAATGCGGTGGGAGTAACAGGCTGCCGGATCATTGATACGGCAAAGGAAAGATTGATGGCTGTTCTGACCAATTCCCTGATTCCATGCAACGGACGTTTTCCGACTCTGATTGTCCTGATTACCATGTTTTTTGCAGGAGGTAATGCCATAATCGGTGGAATTGTCATGTGTCTGGCGGTTTTGCTGTCTGTTTTCATGACGTTTCTGGTGACCGGTCTGCTGTCTGATTTTCTGAATAAGGGGAAAAAATCCTGTTTCATACTGGAGCTTCCGCCTTACCGTAAACCGCAGTTTGGTCAGATTCTGATCCGTTCACTGATTGACAGAACCCTGTTTGTTCTGGGGCGTGCAGTCATGGCGGCGGCACCTGCCGGTGCGGTGATCTGGCTGCTGGCAAATTTACGGATAACAGGAGAAAATCCGGCAGCAGATGCGCGGACGCTGCTTTCTGTCATTACCGGGGTGCTGGATATACCGGCGGCTTTTATTGGCCTTGACGGAGCGATTCTGTTTGCTTTTATTCTGGGATTTCCGGCCAACGAAATTGTGCTGCCGGCGATCCTTATGTGTTATCTGGCTCAGGGAAGTCTGGTGGAGATACCGGCAGCAAAGCAGCTGAAGGCTTTGCTTTTATCAAATGGATGGACCATGGAAACGGCGTTATGCATGCTGATTTTCACCCTGTTTCACTGGCCCTGCGCAACCACCTGCATGACAATTCGCAGGGAAACGGGCAGCATAAAATGGACAGCGGCAGCGTTTCTGATACCGGCATTGTGCGGAATTGTGCTGTGCGGGCTGATTCACCTTCTTTTTTCACTGCAGTTTACTTACTGAGCGGATACTTGCTTTTTTGAGAATTTTTCGTTACTATGGGTGTGAGCAGAGAGAATATTTCCGGTTCGGAAGGAAAGAGGCATGCAAAAGAGCAGGGCGGGCAGTTCTGCTGCAGAAGGAGTTGAACCATGGCTGATTTAAGGGATTATATAAAATGGAGGGGAGATCTGACATTTGAGCAGTCTCCTTTTAACGAAGTGGATAATCTGATTTTCTCATATATTGCGTATATGAATTTTTCAGGGATTGTGCCGGAACATCCGGGCGATGTGAGTCGCTGTGACCATGGCGGGAATGTGGATAAGATGCAGGAGCGTATTACGATTCGTGAGGCCTGTACGAGGTTCTGGGAACTGCATACGGAGCAGGAGGTTCTTGAAAATCCCACCATGACCAGGCCGCTTCCGTTTGTATTTCGTGATCTGGCTGCTTCCAGAAGGTTCGGTGATCTGTATCTGCTGGACTACAGAAATGAAATTGACGAAGATTCGCATAAGCAGTTTTCGGCCGTTCAGATCGATCTGGGAAATCACAGGTACTATCTGGCATTTCGGGGAACGGATGAAACACTTGTGGGGTGGCAGGAAGACTTTAATATGGTCTGTATGCCGGAAGTTCCATCGGAAAAACGTGCTGTGGAGTATCTTCGGGAGGCGCTGCAGCGCCGGGAGAGTTTCCCGGAGCAGAAACCGGAATTTTATATCGGCGGCCATTCAAAAGGCGGTCATCTGGCTGTTTACGCCGCCGTACACTGTTATGAACAGTTTCAGGATCAGATGATTCGGGTATACAATAATGACGGTCCCGGAGTAAGTGCGGCAATTGCTGCTTCCGAAGCATATCAGAGAATGCTTCCCAGTCTGGTATCCTATGTTCCGGAGCAGTCTTTTTTTGGATTGATGCTGATTCATGAGGAAACAACGTATACCGTAAAAAGCAGCCGCTCAGGGTTGATGCAGCATGATTGTCTTTCGTGGGAAGTTATGGGAACGGAATTTGTTAAAATTCATGAGGTCAGCGTCCAGAGCAGGAAAACCAATGACGGGCTGAAAAAATGGCTTGAAGGCCTTACCGTAGAAGAACGGCAGAAAATTACAGAACTGATTTTCAGTTCTCTTTCACTTGCAGGGGTTCGGAATGTGGGGGATTTTGCCGCTCTGACTCCGAAGAAGATTTATGATATGACACGTAAATTAAAAGGCATGGATGCAGAGCAGAAAGCGCTGGTCAACAGAGCCTTCCGTCTTCTGATCCATGCCTTAAAAGGAAAAGTAAAGTAAAATTTAATTACATGTGTGGTTTTCAGTCTTTTGCTTTCTTCTTTTTCTTGTCTTTCTCTTTGTCTTTTTTGCGTTTTTCTTTCGGTTTATCGGAAACTGCAGGCTGATCTCCGGCTGAAGCTGTCGGATCGGCTGCGGAAACCGCGGGATTTGTTTCCGGATAAACGATAGCATCCATATTGTAGCGTGCAGCATACTGATCGTAGGTCTGCTGATAGGCTTCTCCGCCATGGTGATGCATCTGATGCTGGTATTCGTGGGTATCGAGACCGCCCTTCTGCGCTGTCTGAATCTTGTTCAGTGCAATGTTGGAGCAGTGGTCGGAGATACGTTCCAGATTGTTCAGAAGTTCCACGAAGGAAATACCGCTCTGGATATTACATTCGTTGTTCATCAGACGTTCAATATGTTTGTCTTTCAGACCGGCCTGAAGTTCATCGATAACCTCTTCCAGGGGTTCTACCTGAACAGCCAGATTCAGATTACCGGTTTCAGTCGCCTGAACGGTAGTATTCAGAATATCCATAACAGCTTCACAGATGAGCTTCAGTTCTCCAAGAGCACGCGCAGAGAAGCTGACACCATTTTCGTGGTCATAAACAGCAACTTCCATGATATTCACGGCATGGTCGCCGATACGCTCCAGATCGACCAGGCTGTGAACCATTTCACTGACGCGCAGGTTATCCTTATCGGTAATATCCAGCTGATTGATGCGGACAAGATAGTTGCTGACACTGCTTTCATATTTGTCCAGCAGCTGTTCACGCTCATTGATCTTTGCAATCACATCTTCCGAGTAATTTTCAAACAGCATCAGGGAATCACTGAAACTCTTCTGAGCCAGATGAGCCATGGTAATGATGGCTTTGCGGCACTGTTCGATAGCCAGATTGGGAGAAGTAAGAAGATGCTCATTCAGGGAATCCAGAACCTTTTCTTCGCCGGTGGTCTCGTCATCTTTGATTACTGCATAGGCAAACTTAATAATAAAGTTGACACAGGGAAGCAGAATAAGGCCTGTAACCAGGTTGAAACATGTATGGAAATCTGCGATATTACCACGATTTACAACTGCGGTCCAGCAGTTGAAGCCGATCAGAGACTGATATCCGTAGATGGCAGCCATGAAAATCAGCATGCCGACCACGTTGTTGGTTACATCGATCAGTACAGCACGTTTTGCAGGTTTTTTGCCGCCGATACTTGCCAGAACAACGGTGATACATTTACCAACGTTCATACCCAGAATAATGGGAACCATAACGTTGAAGCGGATGGCACCGGTGGAACTGAGGGCCTGAATGATACCGACGGATGCAGAAGAACTCTGCAGAAGAGCGGTAATGGCCGCACCGAGAAGAACACCGAGAACCGGATTGTCGAACATGAGGATCAGTTCCTGGAACCAGGGCATTTCCTTCAGAGGGGTCAGTGTGTTTTCCATGGTGCTGATACCAAAGAAAATCATACCGAGGCCGAGGAAAAGACTGCCGATGTCTTTACGTTTCCGATCCTTGCAGAACAGGATCAGGAAGGCACCGATGGCAATCAGCACAGGTCCGAAGGAAGAGGGCTTCAGCATGGAAATCAGGATGCTTCCTCCACCCAGATCTCCCAGACGGAGAATCTGTGCGGTAACAGTGGTACCGATGTTGGCACCCATGATGACGGGGACTGCGTTGGGGAGATTAATGATTCCGGCATTCAAAAGTCCCAGAACCATAATAGTAGTGGCAGAAGAACTCTGGATGACTGCGGTTACACCGGTACCCAGCAAAATACCTTTGATACGGTTGCTGGTCAGTTTTTCCAGCAGTTTTTCAAGACGCGCACCGGCAATTTTTTCGAGGGCGGTGCTTAAGAAATTCATACCGAACAGGAACAGACCGATCCCTGCCAGCAGAGGCAGAAAGTCAATAAGATTCATTTGCTTTCCCTTTCTTCTGGAAACTGCCGGTATGTCGCAGAAACTGCCCGCAGTTCCGGATATAAAAATGTTGATTCACTTTACGCAAAGTTTACTGGATTTTTACAAAAAATTTGCGTACCTTTTAAATTTACATTTTTTGACGCCATATTGCAAGAAGAAAATGAGAAAACTGTGAAGAAAGTTTCATCTTTGACGAATAGATGTGGAAAAGTGAGAAAATCCCTGCAGACTTTGTGAAAAATCCACAGGGATAAAATTAATTAATGTGAAATTATACAGCTAATATTATAATTTTCAAGGCTCATGTGAAAACAGGATTTCGGCCTGTCCGGCAGGAATTGCTTCTCTTAATAGAGCGGATATTTATCTGTAATGGATTTTACGATGGCAGCGGCTTTATCGCGGGAACCTTCGGGATCCTTTAATGTCATGGCAATGGCATCTGCCACCAGTATCATATCTTCTTCTTTCAGGCCGCGGGTCGTTGCGGCTGCTGTACCGAGGCGCACACCGCTGGTTACGGAGGGCTTTTCCGGGTCGTTGACAATGGCATTTTTGTTGCAGGTGATATTGACCTGATTGAGAAGTTCTTCAGCCGCTTTGCCGGTGATGCCGGTTCCGCGCAGGTCAAGGAGCATCAGGTGATTGTCCGTACCGCCGGAGCACAGCTTGAAACCGTGTTCCATGAGACGGTTTGCCAGAGCGGAAGCGTTGGCCACGATCTGTTTCGCATATTCGGCAAAGGAAGGATCCAGCGCTTCTTTCAGACAAACTGCCTTGCCTGCGATGACATGCATAAGAGGGCCGCCCTGAATGCCGGGAAATACCGCTTTGTCAAATTTGAATTTTTCGTTCATTTCATTGCTGGACATGATCATGCCGCCGCGGGGACCGCGCAGAGTTTTGTGGGTCGTGGTAGTGGTAACATGAGCGTAGGGAATAGGGCTCATGTGCTGGCCGCCGGCCACCAGACCTGCAATGTGGGCGATATCAGCCATGAGATAAGCGCCTGCTTCATCGGCGATATCGCGGAATTTTTTGAAATCAATGGCACGGGGATACGCGGAAGCACCGCACACGATGAGTTTCGGGCGGCATTCCAGAGCGATGCGCCGTACCTCTTCATAATCAATCACTCCATCATCATTGACACCATAAGGCACCACGTTGAAATATTTACCGGACAGATTGGCTTTGCTGCCGTGCGACAGATGGCCGCCGTGATTCAGGTTCATACCCATAACAGTGTCGCCGGGATTTAAAATGGCGAAAAATACCGCCATATTGGCCTGCGCACCGGAATGGGGCTGCACGTTCACATATTCGCAGCCAAACAGCTTTTTCGCCCGTTCTCGTGCCAGATCCTCCACAACGTCCACATGGACGCATCCGCCGTAATAGCGGTGTCCCGGATAACCTTCTGCATATTTATTCGTCAGCGGACTGCCCATGGCAGCCATAACGGCTTTGCTTACAAAATTCTCGGAAGCGATCAGCTCAATATTGCTGTTCTGCCTTCCGATTTCTTTACTGATTGCCTCAGCAACCGCAGGATCTGTCATTGCAACTTCATTAAAATCATACATGATGTCTTTCCTCCCAATTATAAAAGCAGCCCGAAGGCATTTTACGCAATGTGCGCGAGTGGTGTCATTATACCACAGACAAATGTCCGTGACAAGAAAACAAGTGCCTGAAAAATTCTGCATATTATGTAAAAAAACTGGGAACTTGTTGCAATTTATACAGCTTACAGAGGAAAAACTGCCGTTTTACTGTTTGAGCAGTCTGCTGCGGCTGCGCAGTATGGATAACAGACAGAGAGCAGAGCTGCTCAGTTCTGCTTGAGAAAATCAGTTTTGCCTGAGAAGCGCGATTTCTTCCGCAGTCAGTTCGCGGCAGCTTCCTTCGGGGAGATTTTCATCAAGGGTGAGGCTGCCCATGGAAAGGCGCTTCAGGCCGATGACTTCGCAGCCGACAGCGTGAAACATGCGCTTGATCTGGTGAAAACGTCCTTCCCGTATGGTTACCAGCGCCTGATCTTCATCCAGAAGTTTCAGATCGGCCGGAAGCGTGATTTTATCATCACCGATATCGAGTCCCTGCCGGAAAGCAGTGACGGTATCCTCCGTAATACGGCCGTTTACACGGACAAAATATGTTTTATCCACATGGCGGCGGGGGGCAAGGAGACGGTGCGACAACGCTCCGTCATTGGTGATCAGAAGAAGCCCTGTGGTGTCCTTATCCAGTCTGCCCACGGGAAACAGGTCGGGACGCTGATACTGAGACGGAAGCAGATCGAGAACGGTGCGTTCATGGTTGTCCCGCGTAGCAGATACAACGCCTGCCGGTTTGTTCAGCATATAATATACTTCCTGCTGCGAAGAAATTTCCTTTCCATCAAAACAGACCCGGTCAGCGGCCGGGTCTATTTTGAATTCTGGTTTTCTTATAATTTCTCCGTTTACAGAAACAAGACCTTTTTTCAGCAGCTGTTTTACTTCGGAACGGGTTCCAAGCTGCGAGTCTGCCAGAAATTTATCTAAACGGATTGACTTCAATGTTTATTCTCCCTCTTTAAATTCAGGGTTTACTGTTTCAGCTGCCAGCTTACTCAGCAGATGTTTCTTCTGCTGCATCTTCCTCAGCGGCTGTGGTTTCCAGGAACAGTTCTTCCAGCTGCTTCGGGTCAACCGGTGAAGGTGCCTCGGACATCAGATCGGAAGCATCCTTAACCTTGGGGAAAGCGATGACTTCACGGATACTGTCGGAACCGGTCATCAGCATGATCATACGGTCAAGACCGTACGCCAGACCTGCGTGAGGCGGAACACCGTATTTGAACGCGTTGATCAGGAAACCGAACTGATTGTAGGCCTGTTCTTTTGTGAAGCCCAGCGCTTCAAACATCTTTTCCTGAATATCGGACTGGTGGATTCTGACAGAACCGCCGCCCAGTTCCACACCGTTTAATACGATATCATATGCTTTGGCACGTACACGGCCGGGATCGGTATCGATGTACTGCAGATCCTCTTCCATGGGCATGGTGAAAGGATGGTGCATGGCAACGTAACGGTCTTCTTCTTCGGAGTACTCAAGCAGAGGGAACTCTGTGATCCATACGAAACGGAATTCGTGATTGCCTTCCAGAATGCCCAGATTTTTCGCCAGTTCCAGACGAAGTGAACCAAGAATGTTGCATACGGCCATTTCCTTATCGGCAGCAAAGAACAGCAGGTCGCCGGCTTTGGCGCCCATGGCATCGGCCAGAGCCTGAATTTCTTCCGGCTTCATGAACTTGGCAAAAGGACATTTGATGGTGCCGTCTGCATTGATCTGCATGTAAGCCAGCCCCTTTGCGCCGATCCCCTTTGCGAAATTCACATAGGCATCGATTTTTTTGCGGCCCATGCTTCCCTGACCTTCCACTTTGATGCCGCGTACAACGCCGCCTGCTTCCAGAGCGCCTTTGAATACAACAAATTCGCAGTCTTTAACAGTTTCGGATACATCCTGAATCTCCATGCCGAAACGCAGGTCGGGCTTGTCGGAACCGAAACGTGCCATAGCCTCCGCATAGGGCATACGCTGGATGGGAAGCTGTACGTCAACGCCGCATACTTCCTTGAATACCTTCTGCAGCAGTCTTTCATTGACATCAATTACATCGTCGATATCCACGAAGGAAAGCTCCATATCGATCTGGGTAAATTCGGGCTGTCTGTCGGCACGCAGATCTTCGTCACGGAAACATCTTGCAATCTGGAAATAGCGGTCATAGCCGGAGCACATCAGCAGCTGCTTGAAAATCTGAGGCGACTGGGGCAGTGCGTAGAAGCTGCCGGGATGAACACGGCTGGGTACCAGATAATCGCGGGCACCTTCCGGAGTGCTCTTGCACAGCATGGGTGTTTCAATTTCCAGAAATCCTTCCTGCGTCATGAAATTGCGTACAAGAGTGGTAACCTGGCTTCTCAGCATCAGATTTCTCTGAAGATTGGGGCGGCGCAGGTCAAGGTAACGGTATTTCAGACGTACCTCGTCCTTGGTATTGCAGTTTTCTTCAATGGGGAAGGGCGGTGTCAGCGCTTCGGAAAGGATGCGCAGATCCTTTGCGATGATCTCGATACTGCCGGTTGCCATGTTGGGATTGACTGCGCCGGAACGTTTTTCAACGGTACCGGTAACAGCAATTACATATTCACTTCTTAACTGGCCGGCGCGGGCAAATCCCTCGGCACCGGTGGTTTCCTCGCTGAAAATCAGCTGCAGCAGACCGGAACGGTCTCTTAGATCAATAAAGATCAGGCTGCCCAGATTACGTCTCTTCTGGACCCAGCCCATAACAGTAACAGTTTCGCCGATGGCAGCATTGACCGTTTCGGCGCATCGATGGGTTCTGTGCAACCCGCTCATAGATTCAGCCATAATACTCCTCCTGCAGCGGCATGACAGCCGCTGGCTGTATGATTCTGTAAAATTTATCGCAATTTACCGGAAAAATTCGCGGAAGGTTTCGTAGCCGTCTTTTGTCAGCTGTTCCTTCTGGAATTTTTTATTCTTATTCATGGTAACGACCAATACGCATTTGCCCTGTGCTCTTTCTTCTGCAGCCTCTTTCATGATCTGGCAGAGCTTTTCAGCGGGCATCTTTTTCTCGATCAGATAGGCAATCTTTTCGGACTGACCGGGAACCTGAAAACCGTGATCCATCAGCAGCGTAACGATACGCTCAAAACCGATGGAGAAACCGCAGGCGCAGGTTTCCTTGCCCGTAAACTTGCCGATCATGCGGTCATAACGTCCGCCGCCGGCAACAGAGCTGCCGAAATCAGGCATTTCGATCTCGAAAATAGTACCTGTGTAATAGGACATACCTCTTACCAGTGTGGGATCAAATACGATATCGTATGCAGTCGCCTGTGTCTGTTTTACACTGGACATGATGGTGGTCAGGCTTTCTGCTGTTTCAGCAGCCAGGCAGTCTCCCAGCTCTTCCTTCAGCCAGCCCACCGGATCCTCCTGATCCTCCAGCTTTGTGAACAGATCCAGATATTTGTCGATGGAAGCAGGATCAAAACCGCTTTCCAGAAGTTCATTCTTCACGCCGTCAAGACCGATCTTGTCCATCTTATCCAGAATGATGAAAATTTTATCAAAAGATTCTTCCTCAAAACCGCTCCATGAAGCCATGGCTTTCAGCACACCGCGGTCATTGATGCGGACCTTGAAATTGTCAAACAGCTTGCCCAGCAGTGTGGTGGTAGCTGTGATCAGCTCGATCTCAGCCAGACAGGTGGGATCGCCCAGAATATCAATATCACACTGATAAAACTGGCGGAAACGTCCCTTCTGGGGGCGTTCTGCTCTCCATACGGGTCCGATCTGCAGCGCCTTGAAAGGGGCGGGCAGCTGGTTGGAATTATTGGAATAGTAACGGGACAGAGGAACGGTCAGGTCGTAGCGAAGACCGCCGTCTACCAGATCCTGTTCGCCGGACGCAGTTTCAAGATTCAGCTTTTCACCGCGCTTTAAAATCTTGAAAATCAGTTTTTCATTGTCACCGCCCTGCTTGCTGCAAAGATTTTCAATATGTTCAACACAGGGAGTTTCTATGGGAGTAAAGCCGAAGCTCTTGTAAGTTTCCTTGATGAGTCCGATTACGTAATCGCGGATCTGCATCTCCGCAGGCAGAATATCCTTCATACCGGTAACCGGTTTTTTAACCATAGCCATAAGTTTTCCTGCCACTCAGAATGAGTGGACTCTCCTTTCATGATAATTATCCTGTTTGTTACCATCAATTTATAAATTATAGTAAAAATACGGAAGAGATGCAAGGGGGGAAATAAAAAAACAGCCTATCCTCCATTACAGCCGGTAATAACCTGTCGGGCAGCAGCAGAGGTTGCAGAAAAGATTCAGAAGGCACATGTTCATGCACCAGCGGCTCATGTCATTGGTGCCGGAGCGGTACTGGCCGCCCATATTGTTGTACCACTGACCTC
>JAQYDI010000087.1 GCA_028724245.1 Lachnospiraceae bacterium | reverse complement strand
AAGCCCCCCTCAGGATGAGATATCCAAGACCCCTTGAAGACGACGAGGTAGATAGGGCAGGGGTGGAAGTACGGTAACGTATGGAGCTGACTGCTACTAATCGGTCATCAGCTTGACCAATGTCTGGTGGATGGTCTGGTGCAAGAGAGAAGGTTGGGACTCATGGAAGAGATCGAAAGGCAATGTGCAGTTTTGAAGGTATAGCAAATTTATATGAAGGCAGTTGATCGAAAGATTGGCTGCTTTTTTTGTTACTGTTCATAGCTGGGAAGATTCGCAAAAAAATTGTCTCTGAACAGTTGCACATAAAAATATGAATTCAGGGAAAAATACGATGGAAAGCAGCAAAAGAAAAGCCGCTTGAGAAATGTAACTGTTCAGAGACAATTTCGAAAATACTGCATTATTGCAGACAGAAAAGGAGTATTTTATGCTGGATCAGATAACAATAAAAAAAGTTTTCGCAAGGGAAATTCTCGATTCCAGAGCTTTTCCCACAGTAGAAGCGGTTGTGATATTAAGCAATGGCATTGCAGGACGTGCAGCTGTCCCTTCCGGAGCTTCTACGGGCAGGTTTGAAGCCTGTGAACTGCGGGACGGAGGAAGTCGATACATGGGAAAAGGTGTACAAAAAGCTGTGTCGCACGTAAATCAACAGATTAATCGGTGTCTGAAGGGCAAGTCGATTCATGACCTGAAGGCCATTGATCAGATGATGCTGGAACTGGACGGTACGGATAATAAATCCAATCTGGGCGCCAATGCTGTTCTGAGTGTTTCACTGGCAGCGGCAAAAGCGGCTGCGCAGAGTGAGAATCTACCGCTTTATCGTTTTCTGGCGACAGACAGTGCATTTCATATGCCGGTTCCCATGATGAATATTCTGAATGGCGGGAAACATGCTGCCAATACGGTGGATTTTCAGGAATTTATGATCATGCCGAAAAATGCAGATTCTTTTAAAACAGGACTCCGCTGGTGCTGTGAGGTATATCATTCTCTGCAGGGAATTCTGAAATCGGATCATCACAATACAGGAGTGGGGGATGAAGGTGGATTTGCTCCTGATCTGAAGGATGCCTTTGAAGTATTTGATTATCTTACTGCAGCTGTGGAAAGGGCAGGTTATGTCTGCGGAAAGGATATTGTATTTGCCATGGATGCTGCAGCCAGCGAATTGTATCAGCCCGACAGCGGCGTTTATTATTTTCCGGGGGAAACACAGCTTCTGCAGGAAAAAAATCAGATTCGCCGTGTGGAGCCGGAACGGCAGACCAGCAACTGCATGATGCCGGATTGTGAGGCATTGTCTGTTCAGAGAACATCTCAGGAGATGATTGCATATTTTGAGAAGCTTTGTGACCGGTATCCGCTGTATTCGATTGAAGACGGTCTTGATGAAGAAGATTGGAAAGGCTGGAAAGAATTTACGGAGAAAATCGGCAGAAAGACCATGCTGGTGGGAGATGATCTGTTTGTTACAAATCGGAAACGACTGGAAAAGGGTGCTGCGGAAAAAGCTGCCAATGCCATTCTGATCAAGCCTAATCAGATTGGAACGCTTAGTGAGACGATGGATACCATTGATTATGCCCGGAAAAACGGTTATAAAACAGTAATGTCTCACCGTTCAGGGGAAACGGAAGATACGACTATAGCTGATCTGGCGGTGGCCTTACAGACGGAATATATTAAAACAGGGGCTCCCTGCAGAGGGGAACGTACGGCAAAGTATAATCGCCTGCTTCGGATTGAAGAAAAAATTTGTGATGTTCGTAGGAAATGATTTATGGTATACTGGAATTGCTGCAGTGCATTTTGCAGGCGGCAATTCTTTTTTACGTATTATAATGGTTCCGATGCAGAAGGCAGCAGGGACATGGGATAAATGAAGCATGCGTAAATAAGAGAGAACGGGAAAAGCTGCAGCTGATGAAGAATCGTACATATGATGTGAGGGGAAGCCAGGAAACAAGAACAGGAAGGATGAAAGTCATTATGGTTGAATGTTTATCGAAAGGAAAACAAATCTGTTTCTGCGGTAGAAAGCATAGTACGAATATAGAAGAATTATGTATACAAAAAGGTTGTCTGGAGCAGCTTCACCTTTACGTGAAAAAACGGAAAATCAAAAAGATTCTTTTGTTGTGCAGGGCAGAGGATGCGGAAAAAGGTCATGCCGTTCAGAAACTGCTGAAAAATACAGGGGCTGTTCTGCAGAAACTGTATATAGATACAGATGAAATCACATCAGAGATTCAATATGCGGGACTGATGATGATGCGTACTGATATGCAGACGGATCTGGCGGTTATTGTCGGGAGCGGTGAATGGATCAATACCAGTCGTTATCTGTGTGACCGTCTTGGAATTCCTGCGGCGCTGGTGCTGACAGGAATCACTGAAATAAATTTCTGTGCATCATGGATCGCTGTTCGTGAAGAAGGAATTCCACATTTTCATAAAATTGCGGAGCCTGCAGCAGTATATGCAGATCCGCAGATCGCCTCAACAATTAATGAGGAGGAAGCCATATCAGCCGGCCTTGCTTTTTATGGAACCTGGATTGCTCTTTATGAGTGGAGGCTGTCCCATTTAATTACAGAGGAATATTACTGTCCCTATCTGGAACAGGAATTTCTGCGCATGTCGGAAACTGCCGCGGTGCAGCCGTTTTCTGATTTTATAACGGTAATGGAAATGCAGGCATCTGTTTCTCTGCTGATTACATATGCTGATGATCCGGCCCTGATATCAGGCAGCTACCACCTGCTGAAGGAATTCTGGAGCAGAAAAATTCCTGCATTCTGTTGGGACGAAAGAAGTAAAAAAGAGTCCGGAATCCGCTGTCTGGCTTTAGATGCAGCTTATTGTCTGGCTTCACGGATCGGAAATATGGTGGGAGATCGATGGAAGGTATTTGAGGAGATGAATCCGGAATACCGTGAGAATAAAATACGCAGCCTGTACGGAAATCAGGCCGATTTTGTCCTGAATCTGGAAAAGAAAACAGGCAAAAATTCCAGAGAAAAAGTATTTGTCCGCCGCAGGAAGACAGAAAGCTGTTATCGGGAAATTCAGAAAATTGATTATCTGCTGCCTGCAGGAGATGAAATCCGGGCAGTAAAAAAACAGTGTTTTTCTTTAAAAAGGGATGGTATGCTTTCAGAAGAAGAATTTTATGAGGGACTGCTTTTTGCCGGGGATATGGTGAATCGATATAATGTGCTTCAGTTTCTGTACGATATGGGGAGACTGGATCAGGCTGCTGTTCAGATGAAAACACTTTGTCGGAAATATCAGTAATTGTACAGAATGTACAGTTTAAGTTAATTTGCTTCGCTTTTATATACATTTTGCTGATTGTGTCACTGGACATGGAAATGAGGCGTGTGCTATAATGGTACACAGAATTTCCTTTGCTGACTGTGACTTTGAGTAAAGGAGATGATTAACAAAAACCGGAGGAAGATATCATGTATCTGCACGATTATTTTATGGGAACAGCATTTGATGCGTATACATATTTCGGTGCACACCCGGGCCCCATGGGTGTCATGTTCCGCGTATATGCCCCCAATGCGCATAAGGTTGCTGTAATCGGAGATTTTAATGAATGGACAGAAGAATTTCTGGAGAAAGATGAGTGGGGGATTTTCAGTGGTATTATCGGTACAGCCAAATCTGGTATGAGGTATAAATACAAGGTTTATCAGTGTGACGGCAATGTGGTTGATAAAACGTATCCCTACGCATTTGGAATGGAACTGCGCCCCAACAGTGCATCTATTATTATGGATATGGAGGATTTTCAGTTTACAGATGATGAGTGGATGCGGGCGCGTACGAAAAATTATAACAGTCCGCTGAACATTTACGAGATTCATCTGGGTTCATGGCGAAAGCCTTCGGAAGAGCCGGAAGCCTGGTATAATTACCGTGACATTGCGGCTCCTCTGATTGCATATCTGAAAGAAAATCATTATACGCATGTAGAGGTTATGCCCCTGAGCGAGCATCCATTCGATGGTTCCTGGGGATATCAGGTAACAGGTTTCTTCAGTCCCACCTCCCGCTATGGTACGCCGCAGGATCTGAAATATCTGATCAATGAGCTGCACAAAGCAGGAATCGGCATTATCATGGATTTTGTTCCGGTTCATTTTGCCGCAGATTATTATTCCCTGATTCGGTATGACGGAACTGCCGTTTATGAGTATCCGGAGAATGAAATCGGATTCAGCCAGTGGGGCTCCTGCAATTTCAACTATTTCCGGGGAGAGATCCGCAGCTTTCTGCAGTCTTCCGGCAATTTCTGGCTGGAGGAATTTCACTGTGACGGGCTTCGCATGGATGCCATCAGCAATGTGATTTACTGGATGGGAGATGAATCGAGAGGGATCAACCATGGAGGAATTCAGTTTATCAAGGAGATGAATGCAGGACTGCATTCCCTTCATCCCACAGCCATGATCATTGCAGAAGATTCTTCTGCCTACAGCAAGGTTACCGCACCGGTTCAGTATGACGGGCTGGGCTTTGATTACAAATGGGATATGGGATGGATGAATGATACTCTGGAGTATTTCAAACGGGCTCCGTGGGAACGCTGTCACCATTATCATGAACTGACTTTTTCCATGATGTATTTTTACAGTGAATTGTTTATTATGTCTCTGTCTCATGATGAGGTTGTACACGGAAAAGCAACGATCCTTCAGAAGATGTGGGGCGATTATGATAAAAAATTTGCTCAGGCCAGAGTGCTCTATACCTATATGTATACGCATCCCGGCAAAAAACTGAATTTTATGGGCAATGAAGTAGGACAGCTGCGTGAGTGGGATGAAAAACGGGAACAGGACTGGTTTATTCTGAAGTATCCCAATCACGATGCATTCCACCGCTACATCGTTGCGCTGAATAAACTTTATACGGAAAATCCGGCTTTGTATGATTCGGAATATGACAGTCTCTGCTTCCGCTGGCTGCAGGTACACGGCGAACAGGATTGTGTATACGTGTATCAGAGGACGGTTGGAGAACACAGCATTGTAGTTGCCTTCAATACACAGGATGTTCCGCATAACGGTTATACGTTCGACGTGCCTGAGAATATGATTCTGACAGAGATTCTCAACAGTAACGAGAGTCAGTACGGCGGCGAGGAAGAACCCGGCAAAAAGAAAAAGAAGATCAAATCAAAAGATAAAAAACTGACATTGGATCTGCCGGGATTTACAGCCATTATTTATGAAGCCGTTATGGTGAAAGAAGAAAAGAAAAAATCGGGCGCTGCCGGCAAAAAGAAAACAGGTAAAAATGTTTCTTCAAAAACAGCCGGTAAAAGTTCGGAAAAGGTATCTGAAAAGAATTCAGCCAAAGCATCAGCTAAAAAACATGGAAATAAAAAAGCACATACAAAGGAATGATCCGCTGAATTCCGGTTTTAAATTTTCTGATTTAACGGAATTGTATCTAAAAAAGATGTAATTTTTTTAAAAAAGTACTTGCTTTTTCTTTGAAAATGATTATAATAATAACGTACGCTTCATTAGCTCAGTTGGTAGAGCACTTCACTCGTAATGAAGGGGTCGCCGGTTCGAGTCCGGCATGGAGCTTGCGTTGGAAAGCCAGTAACTGTAAGGGTTACTGGCTTTTTCTGGTTTGCGGGAAAATGGGCGGAAAATTGGGTTTGACTAGATTTTGACTAGAGGAGATTCGAATTAATCCGAAGTAATCCGAAGATGTTATCCCATTTTATTTAAAAATTTCTCCATCTTCTCCATCGGCAACGCCTTCTGATCATCCAGATGCGTATAGATATCCAGTGTCACCCTGATGTCTGAATGTCCCAGTATGATCTGGGCTTCTTTGGCATCGATTCCGGCGTCGTGCAGCATAGTGGCGAAGTTGTGGCGGAAGCGGTGTGGTGTCATTCCGTCATAATCAAACACGGAAGTGACGGAAGTTGTTCCGGCGCCGCTGATCCGTTCGTATCGGTCCTGTATTTTGTTCCGGATCTTTTTCCAGAACCGGCGGTAAATGGTTTTGGAGAAGGGTTCTCCGGACGGTCCGGCGAAGAGATAGTAACCGCCGTTCTTTTTCAGGTTGGTTACGTAGGTATAAAGCTTTTTGTACAGCGGCGTCAGGATGCTGATATAGCGGTTCCCGGCTTCCGTTTTTGGGGTCTTTATGATTGCCTGGTTCTTCTGGAGGCTGACTGCAGTCTGTACATGGATGGATCCGGCGTGGAAGTTGATGCAGGTGTGATCCAGGGCCAGTATTTCCCCGCGGCGCATGCCGGTGTAGTAGAGCAGCAGGACAAAGATTTCTTCCCGTTCGTCCAGATCGGCGGTGAGGATGGCCTGCTTTTCCAGCTCGGTGAAATTACGCTGGGAGGTTTTGGGCTTTTTCCCGATGGGGATATTCCGGCATACATTTTTATAAAGCATCCCGTCATCGATGGCGGATTCAAATATCTGGTTCAATGTCATTCTTAACCGGCGCTGGAGGTCGTAATGGCCTTCCAGCGCTGCGATTGCAATCAGGACATCGGTACGCTTTACCTGCAGCAGTTCCATGTCCGCCAGATTCCCCAAATGGTTATGTACGATGTTGTAGTATCCGTTGTATGTAGATGCTGCTTTATTCTGCTTTTCAGCCTGAAGCCACTGGAGTGCATAGCTTTGTACGGTAGTATGCTTGTCATCGGCGTAGGTACCGTCAGCAAGAGATGTAACAAGTTTAGACTTCTTTTCTTCCAGTTCCCGGATTGTAGCAGCATAAATAACCTTTTGAATATATTTGCCGGTTTTGCCATCTTTTCCAATGATGATATTGGCCTGATACCGGCCGTCTTTTCGCTTTTTATACTTTGCCATTATTTTCCGTTCCTCCTTTACAGTATCTACAGCGCTTGTTTCTGATGTTCCGGCTGTTCCGCTGCTCCGCTGCAGAGCCTGCTCACAGTTGCTTTGGAAATCTTATATTTTTCAGCCAGGACATTTACCTTTACTCCCGCCCGGCGTTCTGCGATCAGTTCAGCCAGCTGCTTATCCGTCAGGCTTGCCGGCCGGCCGCCCTTTTGCTGGTCGTGTTCCGGTCGGAGCGGCCGCAGCGGAAGTGTCTGAACGGGCGCCAGATAGTCGCTTTCATTTTCTGCCATTTCTATTTCCAGCATATCGATTTTATTAATTGCTTCGTCAAGCTGCTTTTTCAGCATCTCCAGTTCTTTTTCCAGAGACTGGATATAAAGATTCTTCTGATCAATGTACTGCAGTTCTGTCCGGAGGATATTCCGCTGGTCTTCCAGATCCTCTAAAAGCTGGATTTCCGGTGAATTCTTCAGGTCATGCAGTTCCTTTTCCAGATCCTCCATGTGCTGTATCTGCGGTTCATAGACAGATGAGATGGTTTCCTGCAGATCGGACAGATCTGTCTGATATTGATCACACTGCATCCGGAGATGCTGGTTCTGCAGATTGGCAGCTTTCAAAGCTTTTTCAGCATCTGTTTTCTGTTTGCTTAGGTCTTTATTCAAAGTGCTGAGGTTGGTGTTGCGTTTTTTTAGCTGTACGATTTCATACTGCAGATCTTCTTCGTGTATGGCAACTTTACGTTTGACCGCTGTATCCATGTGTTCCTGCAGCTTGTCCTGTTCTTTTTCAGCTGCAGCAAGCTTCTCCTGCAGGGATTTGATCTGCTTCAGCAGGTCGCTGGAATATTCATCCCCGGAGGCCATGCCGGCGATAAATACATGGCGGATGGTATGTTCCATTTCGCTGTCAGATATATCATCCCGGCCGAGATGCATATGTAGAAGCGATCTGCAGATCCTGCGGCCTTTGTCATCCCAGTAGCGGATATATTTATACTCCTTATCTTTAACCAGAGCGCAGGAGACTTCCCTGCAGTCCAGAGAAAGGTACCGGTCAAGCCATGCCTGATTCAGCTTCCATGCAATGAACAGCAGCATGAGAGTCAGGCAGCCAAGAAAGATGGCGATGCCCGCAGGCAGCTCATAACCGGCCAGATGGCAGTAGTAATATGCATAACCGGTGCCGACGTCCGTAATGGTGCAGCACGTAATAATGTGGCGTGTCTGCGGTGCCAATACCCTTGATATTGCATTAAACGGATCTGCACAGAGCAGGATCAGAATATCTGTTATGATCATTCCGATCATCACCGGAGTGGGGGCCGGTATTAAAAAACAAAGCACAACGGCCATAGTCCCGGTGACCGGGAAAATAAAGCGGCAGTAATAAATAGATCTATCCATAGTTCACTCTCCTATCGCGTGAGGATTGCGGTGATTTCAAAAATCCTTTAAAATCAAGGCTTTTCTCCGGTGTTCCCGCTTCCAGATCTGTTCCAAAACCGGTTTTGAAACAGATTTTCGGAGGTTTTGGAACAGATTTCAGTGGGTTTTGAAACAAATTCCGGAGGTTTTGGAACGGATTTCAGGGGTTTTGAAACAGATTCCAGAGGTTTCGGAACAGATTTCAGGAGTTCCGAAACCTGTTTTGAAACTCTAAACATCCCCGAATACATCGAAAATGCTGAGCTGGATGTTATCCGAATCTTCCAGAAGGTCCTCTGCCGGTACCGGATCCGGGAGATAATATTCCTCCGGATATTCTTCCTCCGGCAGCTCCTGAATGCATCGATGCTTCAGATTTCTGATCACACGGCAGCGGGAATTCATTTTCCGCAGAGTTGTCTCACCGTCGTATCGGCCCATCTGATGCCAGCGTTTACAATGGCCATAGGAACCGTATTCAAGGCGGAGCAGCATGGAAAGTTCTTCAGATGTTTCGCTCATTTCTTTGCCTCCTGCTTTCTGTACCATTCGTGTGTTCCGTTAATTATCTGCAGATCTTCATCAGCGGCAAATGACCATCCATACTGCTCCAGAATCTCATAAGCGCGCTGGATTGTTTTGCCGATGTCCTGTTTGTAGAATCCCTGCCAATCATAAATATCACCTATATTTTCAATGGCATAATTCATCATTACCAGAAGAGAATGTATAAAGCTCAGGCTGTCTACTTGTTTTGCCGCTTCGTCTTTTTCCTCTGGGGTGCAGTCGTATTCAGCCTTTCCCGTAAAGAAGCGTTTCATAGCTGATTTGGATAGATATACACCTGCATCAACCAGAACATTCCATATTGCTTTCTGGATTTTTCTATCATCTTTGATTGGGCTTATTTTTCCGGAGAGGATATTTGAGATAAATTCTCTGCGCTGCATACCCATCTCTTTCATGGCAGCTTTTATTTTTTTCATATTCTGATTACGCTGCTTCAGTTCCAGTTCTGCAGGCGTAAGCTGCTGTTTCTGTTTTTGCCTGGCTTTTATAATTTTGCAATACTGGAACCAACGGACATAATAAAGATCTTTAGTGTTTTCTTCCTTCGGAAGCCGGATCTCCTTTGGAACGGCATTATTCAGATCATATTCCTTTACAGTGATCCACTTACCGGAATACTGCTCATCTTCAGCCTTTTTGGGTGCCTTTTTAATACCCCGTTTCTCCAGTAATTTCACCAGCTGTTTCATATTTTTGTCACGTTTCTCATTATCTGCAGCGCTCTGAGCTTTCCAGATTAATTCCCGGGAGCTGGTTGCTTCCTTCAGGATTTTGTTTCTGGTATTAATATTTTCTATTTTCTCCAGTTCGTAGAGGTCTTTCAAGGATAACTGGAAGCTGCCGCTTGACTCTTTTTTCTGAATCAGATCCTGATCAAGCTTTGCAATGTTAAGACGATGACGGATGGTGGTTTTGCTGAATCCGGTTTTTTCGGAAATAGTATCTTCTGTCTCTCCCAGATCGAGCATCAGCTGGAAGCCCTGGGCCTGTTCATAGATCGTCAAATCGTTGCGCTGCATATTCTCCAGCAGCATGGTGGAGAACTGTTCTTTTTCATCCATTTCCACGATACTGCAGGGGGCCGTTTTCAGACCGGCCAATTGTGCAGCTTTAAGCCGGCGGTTGCCGATCACTACCAGATATGTACCGGTTTCTGCAGGATTGACCACGACAGTAAGGTTCTGCAGGATTCCCTGAGCCTTTATGCTGTCGGCCAGTTCTTCCAGACCGGAGTAAGTCTTTCGAACGTTCTGTGGATGGTTTCTCAATTTGGATAATTCAATCTCCTGTATCATATGTACCTCCTTACATTGCACGTGCGTTGATCATTTTCATCAAGGCATCGAAATCATAATTTCTCTGATCAAAGTCCCTGAAACTGTTCGGCTTTACATTATCCGGACGATGGCAATTGCCATCCCAATACGGAGTATCCGGTGCGGCCGGTGTATGGATCTGTTTGTTTCCGTCAGCAGCAGGAGCAGCAGTTTTTACGAGCTGAGGGCGATTACTGTTATGGCGTTTACCGGTACCGGCTTTTTTACTCCAGAATTTTGCATCCCGGGCAATCCACCGCTTCACAGATTCTTCCACATCTGTGATAAGTTCGCCTTTGTAAGTCTTCCATTCCCTCAGTGTGTAGTAATTGTAATACTTCCGGGCTGCTTCTTCTGTGGATCCGTTATCTGTAAAAAACTGGATGATGGATTCAAGAGAAGGATATTCCACTGTTTCTCCTGTTTCAGGAATAGAATCAGGGTCCTTATATATATTGTTATTATGTATATTATGATTATTTATATTATATATAGGGGATGCGACCGCATCATTTTTGGATGCGAACGCATCATTTCGCATACCGTTCGCATCGTTTCGCATGCCAATCATGCCGGCTGCGTGGGCAGTGAGAACCGGTTCGGTACCGGGAGCGGTCTGATCCGCTGTAAATATTATGGATTTCTGACCGGGGACATCGCCGGAGCTTTCGAAACTTCCGGATCCGGACAGATCTGTTCCTGCATTCCAGCGTGCACGTGCATTGGCTGCATTGGTTTCGGATTTCTTCTTTTTTTCTTCATACCAGGATTCGAGATCAGACTTCAGGAAAGACCAGATAATCTTTGCACCGTTTTCCAGAGCGACAGAAGCTTCCAGAGCACGGAACTGTTCCGGATCCATGGTGCCGTAGCTGCGGATCAGTGCGAAGACGCGGCCAGCCTGATCAAAAGACAGGAGATTGAATTGTTCAAAATAATCCTCGAAGAGAGGGACGAATTGCTTTTTCTTTTTCGCTTTAGCCATTGTAATACCTCCGATTTATGAGGTACACGACCGGTTGACTTTCGTTCAAACTATGATATAATGACTGTAGAAAGGAAAAGGGCACTGCCGATAGGCGGTTGGTCCCAAGATTAGATACTTATTTTTGGAAAGTAACCGTACTTTGGCTTGGGCGGTTACTTTTTTAAGTCATTTATGCAACAGTTTGAAGTAAAAAAAGCCCTGGCGTGTACCAATCGTTACCAGATGGTAACGATTTTTTTAAATTATGGGTACACAAACCAAAGCCTTTGTGATACAATGAAGTTGCTGGGTTCATTGTTTCATAAGGCTATTGGCTTATGTAATTATGATCAGGGGCTTTCAGTTGGCGCTGGAGGCCCCATTTCATTTCCTGATTAATAATTGTAGTTTTGTCATGTTGACAAAATGATTTTTGTTGACTTCATTAAAATCAATGATATAATAAAACTGTAAAGAAAGAGAGCAACCGCCAACAAAGTGGTTGACCTCAGAAGAGTGTTTTTGAAAAGCCACCCTGTTCGGTCAAAATTATGGGTGGTTTTTCTTATGGGAATTTATCTATAGTTAAAGATAAATGTAAGTAATGCTATGATAAACATGCCGAAAGCCATAAGGTCTTTGAAATCATATTTTTTCATATGCATCACCTCCATTCGTTTCAAATGGAGGTCAACCACCCGTAAAACGGTTACTCTCTCTGGCGCAGATTATATCATACTGCATCAGAGAGCACAAGCCGATATTTACAGTTTCAACAGTTCATTATATTATTCCAGATTGGAAACAGCGTATTCTGCTTCTTCCTCTGTAAATTTTTCACCATAATCAGAGGTGAGCTGGTCACGGATCGCGGCAGGTGACATATCCATGGAATCCTGATAATCTTTCGCTTTTTCCAGTGCATTTGCTTTCCAGTCAGCTTCCACATTATCTACTGCGTATTTAGCTTCTTCCTCGGTGAACTGTTCACCAGATTCAGAGATTAGCTGATCGTAAATGCCGGCTTTTGACATATGCATGGTGTCGCTGTAGTCTTTTGCTTTTTCCAGTGCGTTTGCTTTCCAGTCGGCTTCCATATTGTCAATTGCATACTGTGCTGCTTCTTCAGAGAACTGTTCACCATATTCAGATGTAAGCTGATCATAAATACCGGCCTTGGACATATGCATGGTGTTGGAATATGATTCCGCTTTCTTTAATGCAGAGGTATATTCTCTGGGAACAGATGCTTCTTCGGAAGTAGTGGGTTCTGTTTCTGCAGGTGTTGTCTCTGCAGCAGTTGTTTCTTTCTCAGATGCGTCAGTGTCTTTGACTGCTTCCGTTGTCTCGGTTGGAGCGGATGAAGAAGATTTATCGTCATCGTCTCCGCCACCGGCTAATGCCCCGAATATCACAATTACCGCAATAACGATCAGCACCCATTTCAGGCATCCGCCTTTTTTCTTTTCTTTTACTTCTTTTGCCATGGTTTCTTCCTCCTTGGAATAATTTGATCAGGGGATAATCCCCTCTTACATTATCCTGTATAGTCTCGGAAACTCAAAACCCTTGATTTTCCTGACTTTTTTCAAATCAAAATTTACAGTTTCACCTCTGCATTTCTGTAACAATCTGCCTTTAAAAAAAACACTTGACAAACTGCCTGAAATGTGCGGCCGCATTC
>JAQYDI010000086.1 GCA_028724245.1 Lachnospiraceae bacterium | reverse complement strand
TGTTTTTTCGAAAAAATACAAATTTAAATATATTTGCAGGCTTTTTACCTATTTACTTTTTTATACTGTTCTTAAGTTCACTGGTTAGTAAGATGAAAAGAAATATTTTAATGCTCATTTTACTTTAAGTAAATGACATTGACTTTGAAGTCTGCCGTTATCTTTGGCAAAAGCAGGCAGCGCTTCCATCAGTCCCCACGTATAGGGATGTCTGGGATCATAAAATATTTCCTCTGCCGTACCGATCTCCACAATTTTTCCTGCATACATGACTGCGACCCGGTCTGCAATCCGGGCCACGACCCCCAGATCGTGGGAGACAAAAACAATCGCAATTCCGGTTTTTTCTCTCAATTCCAGAAGAAGATCAAGGATTTTTCTCTGAACCGTCACGTCCAGTGCCGTGGTCGGTTCATCTGCCAGAAGGAGCTTTGGTTCCAGTGCCAGTGCAATGGCCAGAACACTTCTCTGACGCATGCCTCCCGAAAAAAAATGAGGCTGAAGATAATATCTGTCCTCCGGATCATCTATCCCAACCATATCAAGAAGTTCGATTGCTCTCTTTTTTGCTTCTTCCTTTGATACTTTTTTGTGTTTGCGGATCGCTTCCGTAATCTGCCTGCCAATGGGAATCGTAGGATTCAGTGTTGTCATGGGATCCTGAAAGACCATGGATACCAGATTTCCCCTGATATCACGCATCTCTTTTTCCCTGCATTCCGTGATATTTTTCCCATCCAGCAAAATTCTGCCCGATTTTGTCCGGGCAGATTTCGGGAGCAGTTTCATAACAGATTGTATGGTAACCGTCTTTCCGCAGCCGGACTCGCCTACAATGGCAAGGATTTCACCCGGCTGCACAGAAAGACTGACATCACGCACCGCCTGCACTTCACCTTTCAGGGTATCAAAACTGATGGACAGGTGATCCAGAACCAGAAGCGGGTCTTTTCTTAAAGACTCATTGGTTAAGGATTCTTTCATTGCATCTGCTCTTTTCTTCTATTTATTCAATGTCCATTCTTCCACATTCCAGAATACACCAACTGCATGATGTCCCAGCAATCTTGTGGTGTCCAGTCCGTCCAGACCTTCAATACTTACGTAATTGCCTTCCAGAAATGCAACAGGAACAATACCGGGATTTTTCATATATTCCAGTTCAAACTGATGGTACAGTTCTTTTCTTTCTTCTGTATCTTCCGTATGACGTGCCTTTTCCAGAATTTCATCCACCTTTTCATTGGAATACTGCATATTGTTGTCGCTGGCACCGGTTACGTAATTGGCGTAGATCATATCCGGGTCAAACTGGGTTGCATAACCGGAAAGGAATCCGTTATATCCTGATTCCCAGTCAAATCTGGTAACCAGAACCACTTCCATATCCACACCTGCCTGTTTCAGCTGGCTGGAGCAGATATTGGCAATATCTACACGTTCTTCCTCGTAATCACGAACCTGGATCGTAAAATGGAATTTTTCTCCATTCCGTTCATAAATACCGTCATCACCCTTTTTCCATCCCAGTTTTTTCATTTCTGATGCAAATTTATCCAGATCATAGGGATACATATCGGCATCTTCATTTCCACCATAGGGATTCAGCTGGATCGGGCTGTATGCAGCAACACCGTGACCGGCGAGCACACTTTTGACAATGGAGTCCTTATCCAGAGCATAATTCAGAACAGCAATGGAATCTCCGTTTTCCTGCCAGAATTCCGTTCTGAAATCCATGGACATGGCACGGTAATCAGCAGTCTGGAAATCGATATTTTTATAACCATCTTTTCCACGGAAGGTATCTGCATAATTGGAATTCAGCCATGCCAGATCTGCTTCCCCTGACTGCAGCATGGTTGCCTTTGTACTTTCAACCGATACTGTCTTATAGATGATCTTCTCAATCTGAGGAACCGTTCCGTAATAGTCTTCATTCCGTTCCAGATTGATCATACCGCCATCCTTTTCCCAGCTGACAAATTTATAGCGGCCGGTTCCCACAGGATTCTGATTAAACGATGTAGTATTCAGGTCTTCGTTTTCCACCAGATGCTTCGGCAGAATACCGATTGTAAAATAGCCGGGCATTGCTGCATTATACCGGGACATCTTAATGGTTACTGTTTTTTCATCGGGAGCAGCCACCTCTGCAATATCTTCATAGTTGGTCGTTACAGAAGAAGACAATGTTTCATCCTCTGTCAGCGCCGTATAGGTAAATACAACATCGTCAGCACTGAACGCTTCCCCATCGTGCCATTTTACACCATCGCGGAGATGGAAAGTATAAGTCAAACTGTCCTTATCAAATTCATAACTTTCAGCCAGATCCTCCACCGGATTTCCTTCCCCATCATATTTCAGAAGACCGGAAAAGATGATATTGGGCAGTTCATCATGTGTATTTAACAGCGGATTGATCGTATCTTCTGACTCACCTGCGTAAACAAGTGTATTGGAGAGATCTCCTGCCGACGCCTTATCATCCTTTTTTTCTGTTTCCTGTTCCGCTGAAGAAGCACCTCCGCCTTCCGTCCCTTTTGCCGTGTCGCCGCCTCCTCCGCAGGCTGTCAGACCTGCGCACATTGCCGCGCACATCATCAATGCCAGCATTTTTCTAACCTTTTTGTAAAACATTACACTTCCTCCTGATTATTTTTTATTACAATCGAAACAAGCGGCTACAGCACACTTTCTTTTCGATTTGTTTCTTTTCTGAAATAATTCCCGATACCGGTAATACACAAAAGTGTGATCACCAGAAATACTCCAGGGATAAGAATTACCCACCATGTATTCAGAAGCAGCGCCTTGTTGGCCAGTGAAAGCATACTTCCCCATGAGATCACATCCACCGGAAGACCCAGCCCCAGAAAACTCAGTGTAGATTCCATGGACATGCTGGAACTGATGCTGGAAATCACGACAAACATAACCGCAGCTACCAGATTCGGTACCAGATGTTTTATCATCAGATATCCGAAACCTGCCCCCATACTTTTGGCAGCCAGCACATATTCGCTGTTTCGGATCTGCCGGATCTCGCTTCTTACGATACGCGCCAGACCAAACCAGCCGGTCACACCGATCACGATCGATATTTTAAAAATATTCTGCTTTCCCATGATCGACACCAGCAGCAGTACGATCAGAAGGTTGGGGATACTGTTGGCAAGTTCCACAGCACGCATCATAAACGCATCTATTTTTCCTCCTGCCATACCGCTGATGCATCCGTATGTAATACCGATCACCGTAATGATCACCATGCTCATCAGGCCGATCAATATGGAGGCCCGCCCGCCGTACCAGATCATGGAATAGATATCACGTCCCAGAGAATCCGTGCCGAAATAAAATTCCCCATCAGGTGCCGCATTGAGATGATCCAGGTAAAATCCGCTGGGATCATGATTATAAATATGCTCCGCAAACAGGCAGCCCAGTACAATAACCAGCAGGATCGCGGCGGAAACAAGCGGTTTTCCTTTTAATCTGTCACGGAATCTTATTTTTGCTTCCCTGCGCTCAAAAGTTTTATATGCCGCTCCAACTATGGCAAATCCGGAATCCGGTTCTTCTGCTGCGAATGTCATTTTCTCAGTTGTCTTTTCTTCTGCAATCTGTTGCATCTATGCAATTTCCTCCATTTCTTTCATTCTGGGATCAATCGCTTCATTGATGAACTGAGCCAGAATACTGCTGATAATAACCAGAGAACCGGTAATCAGCACCAGAAGCATCAGAAGATTGTAATCATGATACTTGGCACTTTCCACTGACAGATTGCCAATACCCGGATAATTGAAAACCGACTCGGCAATATAGGTTCCGCTGAGAACATGCGGAATGGAAATCGCCATAATACTTACAATGGCAGGAGCCACATTCCTAAGACAGTGCTTCAGGATAATTTCCCGTTTACCGAGACCTTTCGATTTAGCAAGCAGTACATAATCCTTACGGATTTCATCCAGCAGCTTATTGCGGATCATGTAAGCGTAATACCACAGATGGCTTGCCACCATGACGATCAGCGGCAGAACCATGTGACGCAGTCTGTTCATGATATCTCCCTGCATCCCCGGATCGTATGCGCCGCTGCTTGGGAAAAGTTTCAGATTTATACTGAAAATCAGCACCAGCACAACGCCCAGCCAGAACGGAGGGATATAATAAGCCGCCGTACCGATTTTGCAGATTGCCCGGTCAAGAAGCGTATCCTCGTGCATGGCACAGATAACCGCACAGACCACTGCCAGAAAAAAAACAAGGATGTAAGCAAGTCCTCCAAGAATCAGCGTATTGCCGATCAACGGACCCACTACCTCCTGTGCAGGCGTCTTATACTTCAAAGACAACCCGAAATCTCCATGCAATACCCCCTGCAGCCAGCGCACATACTGAACCGTAAGCGGTGCATCCAGACCCAGCCTTGCCCGGGCAGCATCCAGTTCCTCCGTCGTCATGGATTCCACCGCATCACCATAAAAAGACTGCAGCGGATCCCCCGGAGCCAGCCTTGCAAAAACAAAAGCCAGCACAGACAGGATAAACATGGCAGCAACAAAACCAATCATTCGTTTTAATACTTTTTTTGTAACTAATGCGTAATTCTTGTCCATATTTTTTCCTTTTTTCTGTTATTTTTCAATATTATAACGATTATTTATCACCTTTTGAAGCCCCCATGGGGGTTATAAATTGCATAATTTACCCGTTTTCATACAAAGCAGACCACATAGTCTGTCGATATATAGTCTGACTTCTGAAACAAAAAAACCGACGGTAGACTGTCGGTTTTTCTGAAAATACTTTAGGGAGAATAGGTGAGTCGATCGAACTAGCTACATATCCTTCAAACCCATTTTCCTTTCTTCCGCTGAAAATAAGCTGTGAATACAAAAAACCAGACCTGCAACATCGTCTGGTTTTTTGTCCGTGACATTAAAAATATGAAAGTAGAGTAAATTCTTCAGCCATGTTGAGGAGTATTGAATGTCTGAAGCGGCGTTAAAGACTGTCTGTTATTGGTTGTTTTCTTTAACTGTCTTTATTATATCTTTCCGTTAATAACTTCACAAGCCGGGTGGGGGGTTGTTTTTTCAGCTTTTTCTCCCGGCTGTCTGCATTTCCTGCAGATTAATGATTCTGGTACAGACTCTTTTTGCCAGTGCCATATTATGAGTTATGACCAGCATTCCCAGATTTCTTTTTTCGGAAATTTCCAGAAGAAGCTTCCATATCTGTGCCTGCGTGATCACATCCAGCATGGTGGTAATCTCATCACAGATCAGGAACCGGGTTTCCGGGCTCAGGATGCGTGCAATGCAGAAACGCTGCAGTTCTCCTCCTGAAAGCTCCGACGGCCAGCGGGTCAGCCATGATTTTTCAATTCCCATCCGGTCTAACAGTTCCTGATCCGGCTCCCAGCATTCCTTCAGGATTTTTTCCATTTTCCAGCGTGGATTGACAGCCAGCTCCGGGTGCTGATATACCATCTGTACCGGACAGAATCCCCGTTCCGGAAGCGGTTTTCCATCCAGCAGAACCTGTCCATCCGAGGCTTTTTCATATCCGGCAAGAATTTTAGCCAGTGTACTTTTTCCGTAACCGGAAGGAGCAACAATTGCTGTCCGTTCTCCTTCCCTGAATTCCAGAGAAATATCTTTCAGGATCCACGGTAATTTCTCTGTATATCGAAAACTGATATGATCTGCTTTAAGTAGCATGGATGCACCTCACTTCCCCGCCTCTGACGATCTGTTTTGGAATCTCTCCGCTGCATTCCTCTGTTCTGTTTGGACATCTGTCCGCAAACAGACAGCCCTCCGGCAGATTCCCCGCATATGGCTGCGTTCCCGGCAGCGGTGTGAACTCATTCTGAGGCAGCGCATCTATAAATGCTTTACTATATGGATGGCGAAGCGCATCCTTTCCTGCAATAAAATCGGCAGTCGGCGCCACTTCCAGGATCGTCCCCGCATAAAATACAGCAATACGGTCTGCCACATGGAAAGCCAGATCAATATCATGGGTAATCATCAGCACAGCTGTTCCCTGATCCGCCAGTTCCCTGAAATGCTTCAATGTCTCCATTGCCATCTCCACATTCAGCCCCGGTGTGAGCTCATCTGCAATGATCAGCTCCGGATTTTCCATAACCGCTGCGGAAATCAGCACTCTTCTTGCCATACCGCCGGAAAGCTGAAAGGGATATTTGCTGCCTGTCTCCTCCGGCAGCTGATACCGACAAAACATCTCCTTCTGCTTTTCTTTTGTACCATATACACCAATTACCTGTTTATCCACTTTCATAAGCGGATCCAGATAATCAACCGATTGAGGGATAAATGAAATCTCATGCCCCAGATGTTTTCTGCAGGCTTTTTCATCCAGTGGTTCTCCTTTATAGGTAATGGTTCCGCTGGTGCGTGCATTTTTGGGAAGCAGGTTCAGAACTGCATGAGCCAGCAGACTTTTGCCAGAACCGCTGGAGCCCACAACTGCCACGATTTCCCCCTCGTTGACATCAATGGACAGAGAATGGATCACTTCCAGTTTTCCTTTCCGAAAGCCTTTTCCGTACATGCTGAACGCTACCACCAGATCTTCTACTTTTAATATATTTTTCTTATTTTCTTTCTGCATGATACCCTCCTGTCCTTATTCCTGTCCGCTGTCCGGATTCCAGAGTTTTTTAAGATTTTCTCCGATGACATCAAACAGAACAACAGCTATCAGAAGCATCAGTCCAGGGAATACGGCAAGCCACCATTTTCCCGTTGTAATATGTTTCATGGCTTCCGACAGGATCACGCCAATGGCAGGCATTTCCGCAGGAAGACCAAATCCCAGGAATGTAATCGATGCTTCATGCATAATGGCATGTGGAAATAAAAGAATCAAACCGATCAGATACGCAGGCAGTACATGCGGAATGATATGCCTTACCGCAACCTCAGCGCGATTTTCCCATTTTATACGCAGCCTGTACATACTGAGAAGAACGAACCTGCAAAACCTCCGCCCGGACAATCCGTGTAAGACCCGGCCAGTGCGTAATGGCTACACCAATTGTCACACCTTTAATACCTTTTCCCAGCATAAAGGATATAAGAATCAGCAGCACCAGATGAGGCAAGCCCATGCACAGATCGATGCACCAGTTTACAAAACGGTCCACCCAGCCGCCGAATACCGCCGATACAATTCCCAGAAACAGAGCCAGAACCGAACTGACTGCAGCTGCCAGAATACCGATGATCAGACTGTTGGACAGTCCCTTGATGCACCTGAAAAACATATCCCGCCCCATAAAATCGGTTCCAAATAGATGTTCGGCACATGGAGACAGAAATTTGTTTTCATAATGAACCGCATATGTATCCGGATCGAGAACAATGCCCCACAGGAAAATTCCAGCCAGATAAATAACTGCAATGATGATCAGAACAACAACCTTTATCTTTCTATTGAAGATATTTTCCCATTTTCGTTTTTCTGTTTTTTCCATGATTACCGTCCCTCCCTGATTCTTGGATCAAATACGCCGTAAAGAAGGTTGGCAATCAGATTTCCCGCGAATACAAACAATGCACTGAAAACTGAAATTCCCAGAAGCAGCGGCACATCCGCATTCATGGCTGCCGCCGTGGTTGCCGTACCGATTCCCGGATATGCAAAAACATTCTCAGCCAGCGCCATTCCGCCGAACAGTTCGCTGAAAGACGCAAACTGCAGGGTAACTGCAGGAAGTGCTATATTTCTTAAAACATGGCGTATAACCAGCTGAAACTGATTTTCCCCTCTGATTCTGGCATACAGAATAAAATCGCTGTTCATGATCTCTACCAGTTTCTGCCTGGTATACAGAACCACTTCACTCATACTGACCACAGTCAGCGTAAGTGCCGGAAGAATCATGTGATGGATCCGATCCCACAAAGTGACTTCCGATGCCAGTTTCCCCATGGGAACAGCCATCCCGATAGGAAACCAGCCCAGATAAACAGAAAAAAACATGAGGATCAGCAGCCCCAGCCAAAATGCAGGTGCTGATTTCACTGCCAGACAAAACAGCTTGCCCCCCCGGTCAAGTATACTCCCCTGATATAAACCACAGAGAATGCCCAGAATAAAGCCCAGAATTCCTGAAAGAACCCAGGCGGCAGCCATGAGGCCAAATGAATAGGAAAACCGTTCCATGATCACCTGACTGACCGGTTTTTTGTAGGTGATCGAGGTTCCCAGATCACCGTGAAGCGCATGATTCAGCCAGGTCATAAACCGTTCCGGCAGCGGATCATTCAGTCCCCAGTACTCTGCAATTTCATCTTTTGCTTCCTGTGAAAGTGTCGATTCTGTTCCCACATAGGCTGTCAGCGGGTCAATGGGCGCTTTCGTTATCAAAAGAAATGCGATGATACTGACTGCTGCCAGAAGAAAGACCATCCGCAAAAACTCAAACAGTAAATTTTTTTTATTTATCATTGTCTGCTCCTGAATAACTGCGGGCTGCAGTCCCCAAAACCACAACCCGCAGTATTTTGGCAGCTGTTCAGAAACAGATCATGTTTTTTCAGTTATTTCTGAACAGCTATGTTATCTGCATGTTTTAATTTAATGTCCAGTCAGCCATATTACATACAATAGGGCTTCCGTGTCCGTGAGGATGAGGAACCTGTGTATCCATGGAAATATCCAGATTGTCATTTACAAAATATGCATGTTCGATATTCACAAGGAACAGGTTTGCATATTCCGCATCGGCCAGTTTCTGAACTTCCTTCCATGCTGCAATTGCTTCTTCCTGTGTTTTTGCTCCGATTGCTTCTTCAATTTTTGCATCTACCGCGTCATTCTGCAGTCCGGAAGGATCATCGTATCCGCCGCTGAGGTATCTTGCAGAGTTATACATGGAATCCAGCACAGTCGGACTGTACTGTCCCCATCCCCATACAATACCATTGCTGTTTTCCAGTTTCGTGGCTTCATCCCAGGTGGATGTTTTCATGGTGATCTTAATGCCCAGCTTTGCGGCATCCTCTGCCAGTGCAGAACCCAGCTGGAAACGATCCTGATCTCCTCCCAGCGCATATACATCAAATGCACAGTCCACGCCGTCTTTTTCACGAACGCCGTCTCCATTGCTGTCTTTCCAGCCTGCATCCTCCAGAATCTGAATGGCTTCATCCACACGGTCATCTTCATAATCATCCGTACTTGCCCATAACAGGTTATCTGTAAAGTTTACTGCCGGTTTTCCGATCCCGTTAAATGCATTATCAATAATGGCCTGACGGTCAATACCGATGGAAAGAGCTTCACGGACAGCTTTATCACATGTCGCATTATTGCCGACTGTAACTTCTTCACCTGCCTGATTCGTCATGGTCTGTTCTTCGTTCACCGGCAGACTGATATTACGGACATCCATGGTTTCAAACCGCTGAAGGGTCATACCATCCAGCGTTTCGCCGGCATAAGCGGTTCCCACCATAACGATATCCAGCTGCCCGGACTGCGCTGCTGCAAAAGCAGCATCACTATCCATATAAACCAGAGTAACTTTTTCAATATCCGGTGTTTCACCGAAATAATTCTCATTCACTTCCAGAATCATCTGCTGGTTGGTATCGTACTGAACCATCTTATAAGCACCCGTACCAATGGGATACTTGTCAAATGCTTCACTGTCATAAGCATCACTGGGAACGATCTGAAGCATGGCAGCTGTATCGAGGAAAGGCGAATAAGGTTCTTTCAATTTAAATTCCACCGTTTTGTCGTCAACTGCTTTAACAGATTCCAGTCTGCTCAGATCTACGTTTTCATTCGCTCCCTGATTTTCCATAACGGTTTCATAGGTAAATACAACATCCTCTGCTGTAAAATCGCTTCCATCACTGAATTTCACACCTTCGCGAAGGGTAAATGTATAAGTCAGTGCATCGTCACTCATTTTCCAGTCTGTTGCCAGATCTCCGATATATTCAGAATCCGGATTTACTTTCAGAAGCGCATCACAGATAAACGGATAGCCATAGCTCATGGAACCTTTCACCGGATCCAGACTTCCATCAAAAATACTGGTACCAACATATGCGGTAATGGATTCATCGCCATCTTCGCTGCCCTGTGCAGCAGGAGTCTGATTTTCACCCGCTGTTTCTGTGGGACTCTCTCCCCCGCTCTGTGTTTCTTTCGCTGTATTTGACGAACACCCCGATGCCCCCAGCACCATCATCATGGCAAGTGTCATTGCTGCAATACGTCTTTTCATATAATTTTCAATTCTCCTTTACTGTAGATTTTCCCAAAAAGCTTTTTGTGCAAAACGATTAAAAAAATATCGTTTTTAGTTGCTTTCATGGTATCATATGGCTATACAGCCTACAAGCCGGGTGGGGGGTTGTTTTTTCTTTTTTACATATATCCATTCTGAATTCCTATCGTTTTCCAACGTATTATGGACGCATTCCCCACATGATGGTACAATGATAACAGTCTAAAGGATTATCTCAAAGTATCAAGGAGGATTACAATATGAACAACGAACTCTGGGAAAAATGCGCCGCCTTTCACGGACATGTATGCGGCGGTCTGATGATCGGGTACAAAGCTTCTCTGTACGCCATGGAACTGCTGGAGCTGA
>JAQYDI010000085.1 GCA_028724245.1 Lachnospiraceae bacterium | reverse complement strand
TCGATAAATATAAAAATATATTGCTATATTTGTAAAATTATGTTAAAATAAACACTGTTTCGCTACATAAATAGGGATGGGAAACATATCAGGAACCTTGACAATTGAATATCCGGTTTGATGGATCGTCCAGAAGAAAAGGAGAAAGCTATGTACTGGAGTTTGGATGAAGAAGGAACTTTATGTGTATCCGGAAGCGGGAAGATGCCGAATTATGCATGCGGCACAAATCCACTTCCTCCCTGGCATGAAATCAGAAGTATGATTCGGCAGGTGGAAATCGGTTATGGTATTACGGAACTTGGAATTCGGGCATTTGAAGATTGCAGAAATCTGGAAACGGTCTATCTGCCGGATAGTGTAAGACGGATCCATTCGGGCTGTTTTTACGGATGTACAAAGCTGGAAGATATCTGCACAGCCGAGGAAACGGCATATCGTTTCATTTACGATGATACCGAAGAATCGGAGAAAGCAGGCTGGATGGCAAAACAAAGGGTCGTATTCGGAATCAACAGTTTTTACGCTGTTCCCTGGGCGCTGCACAGATGGGGTCTTTACTATATTTCAGAAGGGCGTCTGATGGCAGGTTTTTCACAGGAGCAGAGTATTGTAATTCCTGAAGGTGTGGAAACCATTGGAAAGTTTGCTTTTTCCGGGATGCCGGTTCGGGAAGTGAAGTTTCCGGAAAGTCTGTGCAGGATTGAAAGCTTTGCTTTTGAGTCTACAGGAATCTGCGAACTGTATTTCCCGGAGAATCTGCGTTATGCAGGATATGGCGCATTTGCCGGATCGGCGCTGAAAAAAGCGGTATTTCCGGTTTCTTATTGCAGAGACATGGAACTGGATCCCGGTGTATTTGCCGGAACAGCGGTTCATCTGCCTGTTCGCTGGAAACGAAACATGCCTTCCATATATGAGATTGCAGCATGTTCCTGCGGTCTGACCGGTTTCAGCAGGCTGTTTCTGAGGGAAAAGAAAGCAACAGCTTCCAAAGGCGTGATCGGTATCCCGCTGCTCCATACAGGCAGGGCTGTGTTTTCCCGGATCAGGCGCGGTGGTGTCCTGATCTGCATCCGGTGGGATGAGGAACTGAAAAAGGTTTCCGAAGTAAAAAGTTTCCGGTGGAACAGAGAATATGAACTGGCGGAAGTGTACATAATGCATCCCTGTTATGGGGAGGATGAGAACACAGAAAGGGTATCGCTTCGGTCTGATTCCTGCACATATCTTGATGAGGATGATATTATATGCAGTTTTCAGGATGCAGTCGATCAGGAACAGATTCAGTCGGGTAAGCTTCGTGTGAGCAGCCATGCAGAAGAGGAATGGTTCCGTTCATCGGATCGGGGAAATTTTGGAGGATCTCTGGAGTTTGAAATTCTGGAACACTGGCTGAAACAGCATCCGGCTTAAAGAATGGCATCTCTGCTTACCGGAAGGTAAGCAGGGGTGTTTTTGTATATACGGAAAATTGTATTTTTATATAATGGACTGCAGGAATTCAGAGTCAAATGTTGCTTCATAACTTTGATTCTGATAGAATGACTGCAGAAAGAACAGATGATGATGGAGACTGAAATACTCCTGAAATCGGCTGACGGAAAGGAGAAGCTATGAAAAATGTTAAAGTATGTCCTCTGTGCGGAAGCACAGTGGATTCAGATTCCAATTTTTGCGAATACTGTGGGTATTCACTAAAAGAAAGTACTTCGGAGACCGGTAAAACGGATGAACCGGTGCAATTCGATGAAGAGGAAGCAGCACCGCAGTTTGACAAACCGGATAGACCGGCGCTGCATGACAGGGGGACCGGGATTCAGCCAGAGAAAAAGTACAATGGAATATTGATTGCTGCAGGCGTGGTAATTGCGGCAACAGTAATCGCTGTATGTATATTTGTGATGGGAAATCATGGAAAAACAGGTCAGGATATGCTTGAAGATAAAAATCCGGTTTTCACCGGTGAAGCGGAAAACGGTTCTGAAAGTTCATTTTATGAGGAAGGTATGACTGCCGACAGTTATGAATCTTCGGATATATCAGCAGTTGAAGAAAAAATTCTGGATATTCGAAATCAATACAATCAGATTATGGCAGGATACGATTCCGGAATTTATTCAACATATGCGATTAACGCTGAAACGATCTCCTGTTGGGATGGCAGTGAACTTGTCATGATCAGTGCAGGAAGAGATGACTCTTATGATATGGACAGGAGTTTTTATTATGCAGATGGAGAACTGATCTTTGCATACTATGAAGCTGATTGCTCCTATCGATTCTACTTTGATAATGGTGAATTGATCCGTGTCAGATATTGCAGGAATGCATCGGATACGCTTAATGCAGTAAATTATGATGATCCTGCTGATTGGGGAGAGTGGCCCGGGAATCTGAAAATGCACAGCAGCATGTTTGTGCAGGAAGCGGCTCAGGTGAAGAAATACATGGATGTGTCCTCAGGTGACAGTATTCTTCCAAACAGCAGCACTACATATCTTTCAATGTCCGATTTGAATGGATTGACAAAAGAAGAATGCAGAATTGCAAGAAACGAAATTTTTGCCCGCCATGGAAGAATGTTTGATGATGAAACACTGCAGGCATATTTCAAACAGTTTGAATGGTATGAACCAACGATTGCACCGGAGAATTTTACGGACAATCTGTTGAATGATTATGAACTGAAGAATCTGGATCTGATTATTGCTTATGAAAAAGAAAAAGGATACAGATAACTGAATACAGAGCGGAATATGTCACTGAAGTGACCAGGCACAGACGGAGAATCTCGTGTAACGAGATTCTTTTTCTTATGTTTATTTCGATAAAAATTGACAATGTTTTTCGAATAAAGTATACTCATATAGGATGATTTTATTAATATAGAACATTAGAACTGCTTTTGGCAGGATGTTTTTTCAATGTCATAATATGTAAGGAAAGGAGTGAAAACTGTGCCGAAAATACGTTTGGATAGAGATGATATGATAAATCGATTTTTACATATTCGTGGATTGGAAGAGGAAGAATCCGGAATACGAAGCCCGGATTCCATGAGAGCAATTCTTATGGATTTTTTTGATTTTCTGGCAGATCATGAACAAGTATCAGATCAATCCGGCGGTGTGCTTCCCACGAAGCTGAAATCCATGGTCGAAAGACGGTCTTTGATGCCTTTGCCGATAGAAACAGTATCGGCTTTGCTGACGGAGTGGCGTCCAATCCACAGACTTGTTATGGATGGTCAGGAAATCCTTTTCGAAAGGCAGACGGAATTGAAAAAGATGGATGATGGTACTGTGCTTTTTGGTTCATGGCCGCAGGGAGAGCATGGAGAGAGGGAGGCACTCCGGTGGATTGCCTCTGTCCGGGAAGACAAAAGGCAGCTGCTTATATCAGAAAAAGCTGTTATGAGCAGACCTTTTGACAAAAAAGAAGAATGCACCTGGGAAGAATCGGATATCCGCCGGTGGCTGAACGATGTTTTCTATCAACATGCTTTTTCAGAAGATGAAAAAAAGCGGATTTCTTTTTCATCTTCTGAAGGTGTTTTTCTGTTGAGTGCCCGGGAAGCAGGTAAATTCATCCTTTCAGAAGCGGATCGCAAAGCAGAGCCGACTGCTTTGGCAATGAAAAACGGTGCAGGCGTGAATGAACAGGGATATGCATTCTGGTGGCTGCGGTCAGCGGGACAATTTCCCGGCAGTATTGCCTGTGTGGATCCGGATGGGGCTGTGGATGAAGGCGGATTTCACTGCAGCAGTCGTTTTGTGACAGTCCGGCCGGCTTTGTGGGTCATCCTGCAGGATGAGGAGATATAGACAGATATTCAGATTATCATATGATCAAAAATACATAATAAGATGATAAAGGAGATAACACTATGGGAAAATTTGCCATGGCATGTCCGAAATGCGGTAATTATGTTACTGCATATAATGGATTGAGAGGTCTGATCCAGAACAAGATAACATGTGAGTGCGGCTGTGAAATCGATGTGCGCGCTGAACGTATGTCAGCGGTGGAGTGTCCTCACTGCGGCAATTCAGTCATTTATGATCAGGGAAGCAAGATTGCATCCTGTCCTGTCTGCAAGAATAAAATCGAGGCAGGAACATCCAGAAAGATGAAAGCGTTTCATTGTCCTCAGTGCGGAATCGGCCTTACTGCCTCAGAAGGAACCAGGCGGTATACCTGTCCGGTATGTGACTGCAGCATTGATGTGCAGCAGGAGATGGTTAAGGAGAATGTCCGCAAAGAGGGTGTGATTTCAACAATTAAATATGAAGGAGGAGATTCGGATATTGTATGGAAACATCCGATTGAAGATTTCCGAACCGGTTCGCAGCTGATCGTTCATGAATCTCAGGAAGCAATCTTTTTCCGTGACGGACAGGCACTGGATTCATTTAGTGCCGGACGGTATACGCTGGAAACTCAGAATCTTCCGCTTCTTGATAAAGTATATCATATTCCTTCCGGCGGTGCGAATCTGTTCCATGCAGAGGTGTATTACATCAACAAAGCACAGATCATGAATATCAAATGGGGTACGGACAGTAAAGTACGCGTTACGGATCCTGAGTCCGGAATTCTGCTTGAGATTGGTGCTTCAGGTGAATTTAATATTAAAGTAAGCAATTCAAGAAAGCTTTTATTTAATCTGGTTGGTACGCAAAGTGTTTTAAGTAAGGATGCACTGCTGTCGACCGATCTGGAAGAATCCAGTGTACTGGCTACGGGCGGAGAGAGTCTGAATACAGGTGACAGCGGAGTCAGTTCCAATAACCGGAGACAGAGCAATACCAGAGGATATTTCCGTACTCTGATTATGAGCAGGGTAAAAAGTTATCTTGCAAGAACGATCAGAGTGAAGGATATTCCTGTAAGATATATTGACGAATATATTGACATGCTGTCGGAAGAACTGGGCCGGTTGATTAATACAGAACTGGAAGAGTTCGGTCTGTCGGTCACAAAATTCAGTGTTGCAAGGATTGTGACGCCGGATGACGATCCCAACTGGCGTACTTTTAAACAGCAGCTGGCTGATGAGCGTTTAAAAATCAGAGCGGAGGAAATCAAGACAAAGGAAGCTCTTGCAAGAAGCGAAAGAAAAGCTGTTGAAGCCGAAACTGCAAGAAATGTCCGTGTGATTGAAGCGCGGGGAGAAGCGGAGGCATATCTGCTGAAGTCGGAAGCGGAAGCACGTGAGATGCAGATGAAAGGTTATACATATGCAGATGAGACAAAGCGCATGGTTGGTCTTGAAAGTATGAAAAATGGTTTAACCGGAGCGGGAGGCTCCGGAGCAGGCGGTCTCACCGGAGAACTGATGGGACTGGGAATCGGTCTTGCCGGTATGAAGAATGTGGCTGATTTTACACAGGATGCGCTTTCCGGTCTGGCCGGAGGAGAACGGAATGGATTGGCAGAAGATGGTCAGAAGAATGTAAATCCGGCAGCAGACGGACAGCAGGGCGGGGCGGCTCAGTCAGGAACTGCAGCATTCTGGGTTTGTCCAAAGTGCGGTAATCAGGAAAATACCGGCAAATTCTGCAACGAATGCGGCAGTCCGAAGCCTGCAGAAAAGAAGACCTGGGATTGTCCGAAGTGCGGTAATCAGGGCAATACCGGTAAATTCTGTTCGGAATGCGGCAGTCCGAAGCCTGCAGAGAAAGAAACCTGGGATTGTCCGAAGTGCGGTAGTCAGGGCAATACCGGCAAATTCTGTTCAGAATGCGGACAGAAAAAGCCTGAAGCTGAAACTGCATGGGATTGTCCCGTTTGTGGTAATAAAAATAATATGGGAAAATTCTGCAATGAATGCGGAACTGCGAAGGAGAATTAATTATGAAAAAATTTAAAAATCCTCTTGTAATTGTTTTGTGTATTCTTGCTGTGGCATTTAATGTGATCAGCTTCCTGATTCCGGTCAGAAGTGTTCATCCGGCTTCATTCTGGCTTGCTGATCTGTTTGCGGCAGCAGCATTGGCCTTTCAGTATTATACTGCTGTTATCGCCTTTGATAAATATCAGGGAGCACTGAGCAAGGTATATGGATATCCGGTTATCGGAATCAGTCTGCGGTATCTGACTTTTCAGTTTATTGTAAGCGGAGTTGTAATCCTTCTGTGTGCTTTCGGTGTTATGGTTCCCGTATGGCTGATCGCAATCCCCAGTATTGTATTATTTGTATATGCGGCCGTTGGCCTCATTGTTACGGAACAGGCGAGAGAGATAGTGGAGCAGAAGGAGGAAAGCTTTCAGGCTCAGACCAATTTTATGCAGAGCTTTGCTGCAGATGTGCGGTCCATGATTGCCATGACAGAAGATAAAGAAATTAAAAAAATGCTGGAGAAGCTTGCTGAAGATATCAGATACAGTGATCCGGTCAGCAGCAATGAGATCCGTGAACAGGAGGATATGATCCAGCGCAAGTGCGTTGATCTGATCTCGGCAGTAACCTGCCAGAGCCCTGACACAGCGGAACGGATACGTGAAATTTCCATGCTTCTGGTGCGCAGGAATGAATTGTGCCGTGTCTATAAAAGAAAATCCTCCAACAGAGGAAGCTTAAACTGATCAGTCGGGAGATGAGAAAATGGCAGTTTTAGAGTGTCGCATGTGCGGCGGGACGATCATCCCGCTTGATCAGACAATCGGAGAATGTGAATCCTGTGGAAGAATTTTGACGATTCCGAAAATAGACAGTGATCAGAAACTGAAAATGTTAAACCGTGCCAGTACCATGAGGCGGAATAAGAACTTTGATGCTGCATTTCAGGAGTATGAGAGAATCCTCAGAGACGATCAGGATGATCCGGATGTTTACTGGGGTGCGCTTCTTGCACATTTCGGAATTGAATATGTGCAGGATCCGGCTTCCGGCGAGTATAAGCCGACGATGCACCGCATGCAGTTTCAGGCCATGAAGGAACATGGATATTATCTGAAGATCATGTCTCTGTCATATGGCAGACAGCGGGAAATTTATGAAGCCAATGCGTCGGAAATCGATCAGATCAGTGAGCGCTACATGACAATTATGAATGCGCAGCCTGCATATGATGTGTTCATATCCTATAAGGATAAGGATGATGCAGGAGTCCGCACAAGGGACAGCTGTGATGCGGAAGAAATCTATCAGATGCTGACCAAAAAGCGTGGCTATCGTGTTTTTTTCAGCCGCGAGACTTTAAAGGACGTTGCAGGAGAAGAGTATGAACCTTATATCTTTGCTGCACTGAATCGTGCCAAAGTCATGCTGCTTTACGGATCGGACGAGGATTATATCCAGTCAACATGGGTGAAGAATGAGTGGCAGCGCTACCGTTTTCTGCAGCGGAATGACAGCAGCAAGCATCTGATTCCGGTCCTGAAAAATCTGGAGCCGGATTATCTGCCGCCTGAACTGGCTAAACTTCAGGCATTTGACTATCTGCAGCCCCAGGCTCAGGAAAAGCTTTTAAAGCTGGTTGATAATTTTATTAATCCGACCGTAGGCGGACAGCAGGGCGGAGGATATACATTAAATGTTGTCAATATCGTACGTCAGGGGCTGAATCTTGCGGGAGAAGCGAAATTTGCCGAGGTCTGGAAAGCAATTCAGAATGCAGAGCAGGCTGATTATACACATCTCAGTGTTACAGTCCTGAAAATCGTATATTATACCATGACTGCCATGCAGGCGAAGCAGGCGGGTAAAAAAGAACGCTATATGCAGGCTATGAATACGCTGAAGTCCTATCGGAGCAGGCTTATGGAGAAGGGGATCTCAAAGGATGAGCAGGAATTCTACGATAAGCTTGACTCACCGGAGGCATATGCCGTACTGACATTCTGTTATGATTTCTGCGTCATGAAGGACCGGGTTCAGATCGTGCGGAAACTTACACATCCGGACCGGCTTTACAGCCCTTTCTGCTGTCGGATGTATCTGGACTTTTTGGTTCGGATGAAGAGCTGGAAGGAGATCGATCTGATGCTTGGCGGTTCTTTCAGTACCGCGGGAGGTTTTGCACTCCGCAGGATTCTGGAGCATTATCCGGAATCGGCTCAGAAATCTGTTAATATCCGGAGAATTCTGCAGCGTTGTCCGGCTTCCGGTTTTACCCCGGATGATATGGCCCGTGTTGAGATGTATTTTGACCGTTCGGATGATAGTATTGATTCCAAATTTGAGATTATTATGGCAATTCATAAGAATGGTCTGCCGTACTCTGTTTTTAAAACTCTTGAGCAGTTTTCAGGAAAGCTTCCGCTGGATAAGCAGGCTCAGCTGATCGATGCCATGTGTAATTCCCGTTTGACGGATGCAGACATCAAAACCATGTTTAAATATTGTGCAAAACAGAACTATGATGTGATTGCACTGTTTTTAAAAAAGCTGTCTGAGGAAGACAAGTTTCTACTTTTTGACTATGAGAGACTTTCTGATCTGGTGGAATCCGAGCACATGTCGGCGGAAGAAAAATTAAAGCTTCTTGATATGATTGAAGAGTATGAAAAATTCCGGTTTGACAGCAGCGGTGTGAGTGCTTTTGTGCAGCATTATGTCTGTGAAGGGAATTTTTCACGCGAAGAGAGACGCCTTATCATAGAGAAATTTCTGGAAATTTCCGATCATTTTCCGGCAAAAACGGTGGAGCGCTATGTAATGGAATGTTCATTGGATGGCATGTACAAACCGGTTGTTCTGGGGAAAATTTTGAGTAAGGATATTAATAAGGCCAGTCTGCGGACATTGATTCAGAAATACGCCGCTGCGGGAAAAGATTCTCCGGAAGTGGCGGAGCAGGTAGTGGAAATGCTCATTCAGAATGGTTTTGCGGTAGGTGAGGATGCTTTTGAGAAAATGCTTATGGCGAATGTGAATAATAATAATTTTGACAGCCGTAAATTCCGGATCCTGATCAGGAACGGTTCGGAAGCATCCGTAAAATCATTGAGTATTTATCTTGAAAATGTTAAACCTGAAAAATACAGTGATGATATGCTGGATCTTATGTATCGGGATGACTGTCGGGTATCAGATGAAGCACTGGCAGTATTTGTACTGTATGTTAAGGAAGAACAGTGCAGAGACAAGTCCGGGACTGCAGAGCTGCTTGCCGGCAGAAATCTGGATTCTTTCGGACAAAGCAGCTGCCGCATTCATGTGGGAGGAGACTGGATCATCTGTAATCTGCTGCAGGCATATCTGATACTGGATCCGGACCCGGATGAAACAAGAGAAAAAATTCTCAGACAGATGTCGGGAGCTGTTTCTGATCTGAAAAATTCAGTGCTCAGGGTGGGCTCCGATATGAAAAAATTTAAAGCATATCTTATGGAACACAGGAACATGATCAGCGAATCAACGATAAAAACATGTAAAGATTATGGTGTCTTTGGAAGATTCGACAGGATATAGCAGCAACAGAAATAGAAAGGAAACAAATGCATGACTGAGGAAGAAGCTAGGCAGCTGGCGGATGAGTACAATTCACTCGTATCCGAATACAATGCTCTTGTCAGAGAAAATGCAAGACTTCAGGCAGAACTGGAGGTTTGTACGGAAAATGTATATGTACTGTCTAATAATGCGAATGCAGTTGGCAGTTCCGTTAATAAAAGAGTTTCTGCCTTGAAGCAGTACGTAGGAAATACTGAGATGGATACCGGTCAGGTACTTGAGGCAATAAAGGAATTGTCAGATCAGTATTTTACATACAAGGCGTTGTCGGAAGCGGCAAAAATGCTGACCAAATATACAGATGAATATAACACAAAATACAAATATTATCATGAACTGAGAAGAATCACTCTGGGATATGTCATTGGTCTGGATGCCAATATTATTTCAGATGAAGTAAGCCGCAAGAAGGTCGAAAAGGCATATCTGGAGAATACGGAATACTGGCTGGCGTACTGCATTATGGCAGTAATGCTGTGGAAAAGTGATGAAAAAGAGGCCGCCTACAGGTCTCTTGAAAAATCACTGAATATGAATTATAACTCATCCTGCCTGTTTTATATGCTGGTAAATATGCGTCTCAGACGTCAGGATGCTGCCAGAAAATGGTACGTAAATTATCTGGACCGGACAGATATGAAAAATCCGGGAAGAGAGTGGAGATATCTGCTGCAGGCATATCTTATGGGAACATTTGGATATGATGCTGAATTTGAGCGGATCGTGAATGAGAATTTCAATAAAATGCTGGTACAGGCAGAAACCATCAGCGTGGATATGGGACAGCATTTTGTCAGGGAAGCAAAGGAACAGGCTCATGTTATGCTGCATGTGACAGAGGTGCATTTTCCTGCTTTGAAGCGGCACTGTGCAGAGGGAGAACTTCTGGAAAAGCTGCTGTCGGAAGCGGAAAAGAATCAGCTGCTGGTTGATCATTATACGGAACTGGCAGACAAGGAAGAAGTCACCACAGATGATGTGGAACAGCGAATTGAAGATGTTCTGTATAATCTGATCAGTTCCTATGAAGCGAACGAATATAAGGTATATAAGGAGATCAAGCGGAACGAAGCCATTATGCAGGCCGGAGGCGATGTGGCTGCAGCAGAGAAAAAATTCAGTGAAATGTTTGAAAATGATGAGAAGAAGCTTACTTTCCCTGAACTTCTTTTTGAATGGTGTTTCTCTGAGAATCCTACGGAAACCGATGATAAGGTAAGACGGTTCTCACTTCATTATATGAAGAAGTGGATAAAGAAAGGTATTGCGTCTTTTGCAGATGACTACCGTCAGAAAGTTCCTGCGGAGCTGAATGTGGATATTGATGGATGCAGCATAAAGTGTGATGAAAGCAGCTATGACAGAAATGTAAGAGAACTTTCAGGTTATTATGACAGGAACAAACGTAAGGAACTGTTTGCAGATAAGCAGATGCAGATTGCCTTTCTTGTGTGTGCGGCCGCTGTTTTGACCATGACAATTTCCATTGTTACCATGGTGACTTCACATTCTTTCAAACCTGTCGGACTTGTGATTGGCATCCTGGCAGCTGTAGCCGGCGGTATTTTTCTCTATTTTCGGGCAAAAGATATGGAAAAAATACTGGCGGAGAAGAAGCGTCTGGGGCTTAAATGCCTGCAGGGACTTCTGGATGAATATGCAGAATGGAAAAAATTATATGAAGCTGCGGATGGTATAAATGATGAAGCCCAGGCAGTTTTTGATCAGTTTTAGATAATGGAGGAACTTAGATGAGTGCTTCAAATGCGATTGCCCAGTTGAATTCAAGTATCGAGGGATTCGAGGCTCCGGTTACGACCAATGTAAATAATGTTAAGAAGTCGACTGAGCACATGCGTGTAACTACGCGTGAAATATATGAGAAAATTGAAACCTTCAAAAATGATCTGATGAAAGGGGAGGAAAAGCAGATCGCGCATGAACGTCTGCTTCAGATCGATCAGATCTTAAAGGAAAATTTCAGCAATCATGAGGAGATACGCCGTACTGTAATAGGTGTTGTCAGAGATTTTGATATCAATCTGGTTCGCAACAGTACGATTCAGGAATTATCAGAAGAACTGTGGATCACCAGTTCACGGTACTGGCTTTCCTATGCATTGATTGCCATCACCGCATGGGTGAATGACTACCCGGATGTGGCACGTAATGCACTGGCGGAAGCCGGGCGTAAGGATGCGGTGAAGTCAACATTGTTTTTCTGTCTGTTGAATCTGCGTTTTGACAGGCTGGATGTGGCAAAAAGGTGGTTTAAAGAGTATCTGAATACGCTGGATCCCACCATGCTGGAAAAAGAAACTTCTGTTATGCTGCAGTCCTATTTTAACGGAATTTTCGGAAAAGATAAAGAACTGGAATATTCGGTTACACAGATTATCGATGAATGGATTGCGATTATCAACTCCAGTGAAGAAATATGCGATTCCCTGGTTGATGCTTATAAAAATTATATTCAGAACCGGCCGGTTGAGATTGATTTTGATTATTCTGCCCTGAAAGAATTCTGCAGAAATACCGATGCCATGCGTCAGAGCATTACAGATGTTGCAAAATATGACGGGATATTCAAACTGCTGAATTCTCTGAAGGGGGATGAAGTGGAGCAGAGCGACAACAACTATAAAGAGCGTGTTGATGCGGTTATGATCAATCTGATTACAAATTACGATCAGGAAGAACTGGAGATCCGGAAAGAAAAGAGAAAATATGAATTGATCGTAACGCATAAGGGTGATGTGGAAAGTGCTGAAAAGGAATTAAAGGAGATTGAGGAAAAAGAAGCATGTACCAACATCGGAGTGAAACTGTTAAACTGGGCAATCTACAGCGAGGATGAAGATCTTCAGGTTAGAAAGTTTGGTTTTAAGAATACGAAAAACTGGCTTCAGGATGCACTGGAACGTTATGAAGGCGAGATTTTGCAGAGATATCCTGCAGAGTATGAACTGAACATAGACGGCTGGTCAGGTATTACAAACGGTGCTGATCAGAAAGATCAGGCAGAAGCTATGAAAAATTATTATGAGAACAACAAATTCCAGAATATGTATGTGAATACGCTCAATATTGTATGTCTGGCTGTGTTTATTGTATCTATTGGACTGGCTTTTGTTACACCTTACTCTCTGGTAGCGAGTGTTATCTCTCTGGGTATCCTTGCTTACCGGGTTGTGAAAGCGATGAAGGAGTATCCTGCAAGAGTAAATGCCGGTCTGGAAAATCTGGCATCCTGTATGGCGGAAATTGCACAGTTCCAGCAGCAGTTTAAGAATGGAAAAGAAAAGAAGAACGAATTGATCAAGCAGATTGAGTTTGATTTTAACTAAAACAGGTACATAATGGAAATTTAGATTAATACAAGTGATAAGGAGTATGAACATGACAGACAATGAAGAATTATTTGGTGATTTTGGTGCTTTTGATGATTTTGGCGGATTTGATGAGAAATCAGAGTCCGAAGCTTCGGCAGATGATGATTTTAATGAAAAGGTAGCGGACGATCTGAAAAACATGGAAAGTGGTGCAGGATATTCAGAAGACAGTTTTATGGACGAAAGATTGAGAGAAATGAATAAAAAACTTCCCGACTGGAATCTGGAACCTCCGTTTTCTTTCTTAAAATAGCAGGAAAAACAGATGGAGACTGTCTTTTGTATGAACAGGAGTTCCTGGACATTTCATGAGTGGACGCTGCTTTTGGACTATCTGAAAGTGCACACCGTTTCAGAAAAGTTTTTAGAAGAAGTTTCACAGAAAAAACTGGATTACCAGAAAGGACTGCAGGATAAGCTTATAACTCCCCTGTATGATTGTGTGAATCATATGGTGCGTCGAAGTATTGACGATTTTGAACGTGAATTTAAGTACATAATGGAATCCGGTGAGCTGGAATTTCTTGATCTTTCTTTTCAGAAATTTCGGGCGGAACTGCATAAGTGTCTGTTTTTCGAAAATATGGAGCTTTTTCCGCAGGATGTCAGACGGCATCTTGCGGAAACTGTCCGCAATTCCATTGAAAATCAATGGAAAATACAGCTGGAACGTTCTGTTTACGAGGCTGTTCTGGAAAACGGAGACCCGTCTCTGGAGGATCTTTTATATGTCCTGAAAAAAGAGAGGATATTTTAGCAATGAGTAATTATATAGATACAAAAGCGGAACTGGCAGATTATCTGAGTGCGGGAATACCTCTGGTTATTATCAGAAGTCAGGAACGTGACCGGGTTGAGCGGATGCTTAATGAACTCAGCATACAGAGAAATGAAAAGATGTTTTACTATACGGATGCAGGAGGTGTTGTTTCGTTTGGGGGACATACTGCAGTTCATGACCATGCTGACGGCGGTATTATGAAGTACGTATATGAAAGGTTTCAATCTGAAAAAATCGTTTTTGCCATAGGAGATGCCAGGCGTCTGGAGGACGGCAATCTGTTTACAAAAGATGTACTGGATGTTCTTTATCAGGCCAAAACAAAACATTGTACGCTGATTCTGATCACATCCGGGCCGGTCTGGTCCGAGCTTGCCCGTTTTGGAATGATTACTACTCTGGACTATCCGGATCAGTCGGAACGTGTTATGAAAATTCGTTCCTTTATAGAAGCTCATCCTGTTATTTCAACAGCTGTGCCGGTGCAGAAAAGACTCATCTCATTTGCCAGAAAGGGAAAACAGACGAAAAGTTATGTGGAATGGGATGAAGAGGACATTACCCGGGCTGCCGCGCTGCTTCGAGGTTTTTCGGAAGTCCAGATTGATAATATTCTTTCTACATTGCTGAAAAAGAAAACTTTTCTGAGAAGGGAAGATATTGGTGAACTTACGGAACAGAAAAGCAGGCTGTACGCTGCAGTGCCGACGATTGAGCACGTAACAGTTCAGCCGAATCTGTGCTGTGCCGGACTCGCTCATCTGAAGAAATGGCTGAGAGACAACAGAAAGATTTTTTTTATGAGTGATGAAAAGCTGAAGGAGCGGGATCTGGAGGCACCGAAAGGCGTTCTTCTTGCAGGGGTACCGGGCTGCGGAAAGTCTTTATCTGCCAGAGTGGTTGCAAGTGAGTGGGAACTGCCGCTGTTTCGATTTGACATTGGCTCTATTTACGATAAATGGATGGGGAATTCTGAAAAACGGATGGATGATGCACTGACATTTATTGATAATGTTGCACCCTGCGTTTTGTGGATTGATGAAATTGAAAAAGCATTATCAGTATCAGATTCCAATAATGATACCGGACAGAGAATTATCGGACAGTTTCTGTTTTGGCTTCAGGAATCAAAAAGCAGGGTATTTTTAATTGCAACAGCGAATAATATTGAGCATCTGCCTCCGGAATTATACAGAAAAGGAAGATTTTCTGAGCTTTTTTTCATCGATCTGCCCAATGCAGCAGAAAGAAGGGAAATTATCAGACTTTATGCAGAAAAAAGTCTGCTTATGGAACCGGAGCTGTTGAATCTGGATGCGCTGGTTGATGCTTCAGAAGGATTTTCCTATTCAGATATTGAGCAGTGTATCAAGGATGTTGCCAAGCAGGCTCTTTTGCAGGGACAGGAAATTATAACGGATAAACTTCTTCTTGATAAATTTAACGGAATTGTAAGTATAAGCAGGAGTAATCCGGAATTGATTGATAAATTAAGAAAATGGGGCAGAGATAAGGCTGTTTCTGCTTCAGGAGAGGAGAATGAATGAGTGTATCACAAAGTGATGTAGCCTATATGCGCTCGAAGGTCAATGAACAGAAAAGAGTGCAGGCTCATTTACAGCAGGAGCTTGGTATTATTGAAAGCGGAGTCAGAAACGCAAATCAGAGGATGGGAAATCTTCAGAATCATATTTACAGCACCCTGACTTCGGCAGAAAATGATGTGGCACAGTCACAGCAGAACCTGGTCGAGGCCTATCGGATGCAGGGCGAAATTGATAAGCTTTATGAATCATTTAAAGCGATGGAAATGGCCAATAAAAAGATCCGTGCCTGCAATGATAAAAAATATTATGAATTTGGAAGTTATCGTACCGTACGCAAGATTGTTCTGGGCTTCCTTGACAACCTTGATATGAATATGGTCAGCAGTGATGTGATTTATAAAGCAGTGGAAACGGAGCAGCTGAGGCAGCCGGATTACTGGCTGACTCTGGCACTTCTGAGTATTATGGCATGGAAAGAAGATGACAGGGAACTGGCAGACCAGTGTATACAAAAGGCGGTGGATCTGGATAAAAAGAATGCATCGGTATTTTTCATGTTATTCAATATGAGAATGGAACGCTTTGATGCGGCCATGAAGTGGTTTTTGTTTTATCAGGAATGCAGTTTGAGCGGTGCCGATAATAAAACTTTTATTATGCTGTTTTCGCTGATCAGCAAAAATATTCAGGATCAGGTAGATGAGACTGTCAGTGCGGAAATTGAAACTTTTATTAATAGAATTCTGGAGTATACTGTACAGTCTGAGAATTACAGCGAACAGGAGCTGGTAGATTATGCCGCTGCTGTATTTCAGATGAAAATGCCTCAGGAAAATATCAATTATCCCCTGCTGCAGAAATATTGTCTGGAGTATTCCAATCTGCAGGCTAATATGATGCGCGCTAAAAACAATACTGTGATTCTGCAGCTGATTTCCAATATTGGCTGCGTATCAGAAGAAAATATGAATCATTATCTGACGGATTTCATCAATGATCTGATTCAGGAACCTAATACTGAAGAAAAAATAGTATATGATGAAATAGCGTATAATGAATTGATTATTGCCAGAAAAGGAAATATCAGGCAGGCGCATAAAGAATTTAAAGAAAAAATGGTTCATGATACATCTGAATTGAATCTTATCAAGGAGATGGTGCACTGGATCTATTCACCTTCCAATGAGGTTTGTGATCAGATGAAACTGAATATGTTCCGGATGACCAGACCCATTCACAAGATGGCGCTGGATAAAATTACAGAGGAATACAGGAAAGCTGTAAAAACTTCCTGTCCGGTCAGGATCAATGATTATGAGTCTCAGATTGATTTCATCAATCCTGAAAAAGAAGAAGGGAAAATTAAAACTTTCTATGAGACAGATCGGGATCAGAAAATGGCAGAAATACGGAATACATCAGCATATGTGATGTTTGGTGCCGCAGCCGTTTCAGCCGCAGGCGCATTGTATTTTATGGCACCGATGATTTTCCTGATTACTTTGTCCCTGATTGGTATTGGAGGCTTTATCATATATGATAACAACAGGAAAAAAGCTGCGCTTATGGAAAAATGTGAAAAAAATATTCAGAATGTAAAAGCCATTGTTGGAGAACTGGTTAATGAATACCGGTATTATCTGGGTGAGTTCAGGGATTATGACGCCTACTATGATCTTGCTGCCAGGAAGATCGATACGATTTAGCGGAGGTGTTTGAAATGATATGTCCTGAATGTAAAAAAGAAATTTCGGATACCGCAAAATTCTGCAGATTCTGCGGTACTAAAATCGAACAAAAAGAAATTACTCAGCCGGACACGGATATGAAGGATTGCCCTTTCTGCGGAAAGTCGATAAAAAGAACTGCAAAATTCTGTAAATTCTGCGGGGAAAATATTGCTGCATGGAAACAGGAAAGTCCTGAACCGGAGCCTGTTTTCGAGGAAGAAGTACCTGCAGCGGAGGAGCCGGAGCCTGTTCCTGAAGAGAAAGAACCTGCAGCGGAGAAAGAGCCGGAGCCTGTTCCCGAAGAGGAAGAACCTGCAGCGGAGGAAGAGCCTGAGCCTGTTCTCGAAGAGGAAGAACCTGCTTCAGAAGAAAAATCAGAGCTGGTTCTCGAGGTAAAATCACCTGCAGCGGAAGAGCCGACAGAAACTAAGAAGAAATCCGTGGATATTGATGAATCTGTTTTTGAAGATGATCGTGAGTTTCTGTATGAAGGAATTACCATGGAAAGTTCAAAGGTGCCTCTTTGGGGAATGCCATCTGTTAATGCAGATAAACTTACAGCTCTTGAAAATACCTGCAGGAATGGTGATCATGCGGAATTTCAACCGTATTATCGTACTTTACGTCCAATTGCTTTTGAAAAGAAAGATACAACGCCGGAATCAATTTTCAATTCTTCACTCGGAAGTTATGCCATGCACAGGGAGCCTGAACCGGCAAAATCAGAAGAAAATGAACCTGTTCACAGTGACAGGCGCACCGGTGAAGGAACTGAAAACAGGGAAAAAATGCAGGGTATCGGCTCATTGATCGACGATTCCAGAAGAGAAGTTCTGAGCCAGAAAATCAACAGTGATAACAGCGGTTATTTGATACTTGCGTTTCTGGGTGCATTGCTGCTGTTTACAATCGTTATTGTCAGTTTTACAAGATTGATTTTGCCTGGATTGTCAGCAGATGCCGGAAGAGATGAGAAAGTCTGCCTGACAGAAACAGCAGATATGGATCTTTATGCAGACTTGTCTTTCTATGACTATGACCTGATTGAAGAATTATCAAAAGAGGTGAGCAGACATGATTTGTAAGTATTGTGGCGCAGAACTTGAAGAGGATGCGCTGTTTTGTGAAGAATGCGGTAATAAGATTGAGAAAATGCAGCCGGATTCCTTACCTGTATCCGGAAATGAAAATATGCCGCGTCAAGATAAAAGTGCAGGAAATCAGAAGAAAAGCCTTCCGGTTATCATTGCTCTGATTCTGGCAGGAGCAGTGGTACTGGCAGTGGCAGTCTGTTTGATTATAAGTCTTGCAGGAGGCGGTAAAAAGAATAAAGATCAGCAGGAAGCCGGTTTGAAAGAAGCTCAGGTTGTACAGACTGAATCAGAATATGAGAGGGAGGGAACAACGGCACAGAATCCGGATGCCGATCTGGATGCGGTGGCTGGAACCCGGTTTGAACTGAATGGTTACTGTGCACAGGACTATAACGGAAATCTGTATTTGACTGTGGAAGATGCATATAGTGTAAATGCTGCAGATTCCTTCGGCACAGCACATTATTATGATGATGTGAGAGAATTTCTTCTTACCTCTGATGATTCTGAAATTCTGGATAAGCTGGGTGAGCATCAGGTAACTGCTTCGGGCACTCTTTATGCAATTGATGAAGAATGTGTTGGTTTTAAAGTGGACAACATTGAAATCCTCGACAGTGGTGCTCGAACAGAACTGGATTACTGTGATAACGATACAATCACATATCCTGCTTCTCCTGCTGATTTCACACAGGTAACTTCCCCTGATGGTGCTTATACGCTGATGTATCCGAAATCAGTATTTGCAGAAGGCTACTATGATGAGGATACGGAGTCCTATTATTTCAGCTCTGCAGATGGAAGTCTGACCTGGAGCGTTGGAAAACAGGAAGCTCCCATAAAAAATAACCCGGTCAGCTGCGCAAATTATATGATGAACAGTGTATCTTCACTGTTTGCTGCAGGAGACGGGACGCCATACACTCATGAATCTTCCACTGTTTCAGAAAGCGGATTTTCCCGTGCGATTATCGGCGGGCAGATAAAGAGCGATCCGGGAAAGGGGAAGTATATTTTGTATGCGTGCAGTAATGAAAATGCATTTGTATTTGAATTTACATTCCCTTATGGAGGAACTTCAGGTATTACGATTGATTATACAGAGTGTGGTTATATGCTGGATTGTATGTACCGCGGATGGTCGATCAGCGGTTCAACCAGAGAACTGAGAAGTTTTGATCAGTATATGAATGATGATATGGGAGCAAAAAAAGAAGATTAAAGGAAACGATCATATATGAACAGAGTTTGTAAAATATGGGCGGTACTGGCGGCTGCAGGTTTTCTTCTTGTATCCGGCGGCTGCGGGGGAAATACTGCCATCTCTCCGGTTAGAGAAAGTACGGCTCCTGTTCCTGAAGAAGCTGCAGCGGGAATTACTGCTGCAGCTTTTGTAAATGAAAGGAATGCTGCAGATTCCGGCGTTGAAGAACCTTCTTCAGATTCCGGTGATACAGCAGATATGGGAGAGGAAAACACACCGATTTCTCTGGTAGTTGAACTCGATCCGGGACATGGCGGTGTGCAGTCCGGGGCGGAAAGAGCGCAGGACGGGATTCTGGAAAAGGAACTGAATCTGAAAATTGCAGAATATCTGAAAAAAGAGCTGGAGTCTTATGATAATGTTACCGTATATCTGACCCGCGAGGGCGATGAAGACAGAGAATTGGAAGATAGGGTGAAAAAAGCTGCTGAAGATGGTGCAGATGTATTTATTTCACTTCATAATAATGCGGCAGGTGATATTACAGAATATAAAAATGGTTGTACGGTTCTTGTTCCCAGAGGTGTTTACGGGAAAGAATGGTCACTGGAAAGCCAGGAACTTGCAGTGTGTGTGCTTCGCGAACTGGAAAAACTGGGAATCGAAAATCAGGGACTCCTGTTCAGAGCTGCTCAGAACGGAGAAGTTTATCCCAATGGAGAACTGCTTGATTACTACAGTGTGATAAGGAATTCCATTCTGTATCAGCTTCCGGGAATTCTCATCGAACACTGTTTTATGGATAACGATTCTGATTATGATAATTTTTTATCGGACGATACAAAACTGGAAGAACTGGCTCGGGCAGATGCACGGGGAATCGCAGTTTATTATGGGCTTTCAAGAAACGGCATCTGTGAGAGTGAAAAATTGACTCCCTGTGAGGAAAAAGTAACGCTCATTACGACAGATCATTATCAGGATAATGAGTACTTTACAAAAACATTTTTTAAATAGTGGAAAAGAGGTGGGGAATGATGATCTGTCCCGTATGCAAAAAGAAAATCAGTAAAGGATGTATCTGTCCGGAATGCGGTCATGATGAAAGCCGGAATATTGAGAATTACCTGAGTCTTGTTAAAATTCCCGGAAATGTGAAAACAATTGCCGAAGAAATTGACGAATATCAGAATAAATCGGCTGAAAAACGTCTTTATGCGCTTATGGGAAAACGTATGTCTGACTATGAATCACAGATTAAAAAAATGGAAAGCCAGATTCTGGAACAGAAAAAACGTCTGGAGGAGCTGGAAAAGGAGAAGAAAGTAGAAAAGGCGGAAATGCGGCGGGTAAATACAGGCAGTACCGGTAAGCGGGCTGCGGCAGATAAGGATGAGTCAGTACGGAAAGAACGGTGGCAAAAGGGCGGAATGGTTACTTTTGGTCATTATATGGTCGATGGTCCTGAAAAGAAACCTGTTGAATGGCAGATTCTCGAAGAAAACAAAGGAAAATTTCTTTTGTTAAGTCGCTATGGTCTGGATATCCGGGAATATAACAGCAATTCTCTGAATACAAGCTGGGAAAAATCTGATCTCCGTACCTGGCTTAACGGAGAATTCTATGATAAGGCTTTCAGCGCACAGGAAAAACAGAAAATCATAACTGTTAAAAACAAAGATAATAAGTATTTTTTAAATCCGATTCTGGGGTATTCCGGGGTTGATGATTGTGTGTTTCTGTTAAGTACGGATGAAGTACGTCATTATCTGGAATCAGATTATGCAAGGAAGGCAGAACCAACTGAATTTGCCAGAAATTCGGGCTTTAAAATGGAGTTTTTCAGTCAGTGCGGAAAATGGTGGCTCAGGAGCAGGGGAACACGTGCAACAGATGCTGCATTTGTAAATGTAAATGGGTATGTAAATGATTCTGGCATGGACGTAAGAACTGCCGGTATTATGGTCAGACCTGCCATATGGGTAATTCATGAGGTGTAGGATGATGGATTTTGAAGTATTTATAAAAGCATATTCTTATCGGGCAGAGGAAAGAAAAATCTATTCTGATCATGAGCTTCTGATACGAATCTGTGATAATAGTAATTTATCTGCTGATAAAATTTTCTGGCTGGAAGAAAAGTTTGCGGCTGTAAATTATGAGAAGCCACTGGAACTTGCAGGTTTTATTTTAAAAGAAGGAAATGATAAAAAAGAATTTTCTGTGACATTTTATCCGCCGGAAGAACCTTACCATGATTTCTGGTATCTGGGAGTACAGCTGTGTTCCGGAGAAAAAATCAGATTTGCCATAGGAAATCATGAAAAATACAGTTTTACAGATGTGTTGAGCCTGAATTTTTCGTGATATGAAAGCGTTGTAAAGGGCTTATTAAAAGGGAGATTATTATGGATTTCAAAGATTTGCTGGGTTCGGAAAGCGACAATATTCTGGATATGAAAAAAAAGTGTCGGATTGACCGGAAAAGAGAGGCAATGGAAGAAACTGCGGAGGATAGCTTTTTCTTTGAGGATTTCAGCGAAAATGCCGGGCAGGATGATTTAGATGAGACCTTTGTAAAACAGGAGAATAGCAGAGCAGGATTCAATCTTCTGGAATATGGACTTCCGATTGTAAACGGGAATGAGGGATTTTCCTATAATCAGTCGTATCGCATTCCCTATGAACGTTATCTTGAGGTTTTTGGTCCATCTTTTACTTTTCATATGTATCTTCAGCATGCCATGGGAAGCTGGGGAGGAAATTGCTTTGGCATGGCTGCAGTTTCCATTCTCACCTATCTGGGAAAAATCAATCTAGGGGTGTATCAGGAAGAAGGGCTGCCGTTGGCAGATACTGCCTATGACCGCATTGTTACGGCAGATTTTGGCGCTTATTGCTGTCTGAAACAGAACTCAGAACTGACAAAGCTCATTGAGCGGTATTTTCTTCTGCAGTTTTCTGCACATGTATTTGAATTGAGGTATAAAGCAGAGGGCATCACCCGGAAGGAACCGGAGAGAATACAGAATTTTTTTCATTCCGTGTATCAGGACAGGATCCCTTATATGGTTCTTATATTTTGGAATATGGAGGGAACTATGGTGGGGCATGCACTGGTGGTGGACAGTATACGGACGCCTGAGGAACTGGGAGGCGGATGGCATCGGATCTACTTATATGATCCCAATAATCCCTGTCATACATTTTCGGGACAAAGACCGGCATATTATTACAGACAGGCAGCAAACCGCTGCGTTGATGTAAATGTTGTTACAGGTGAATGGCATATGAATGCACAGATCAATGCAGAGGGAACAGCAGATTCCGGTAGTGATCATATTGGCTCCGATACGGCAAATGCTTCCATCAACTTTATAAATTGTGAATCATTTCAGAACAATTTCGTGGAAAAAGCCCGGGTACATCCTTCCTGTATGAATTTTCAGCAGATGCTTCGGTACTCTGCAGGCTGTGTGGAAGTATCTGATCTGAATGGAAACAGGCTGTGCCGGGTTGTTAACGGAGTACTGACAGAGTGTGCGGATAAGAGAATCTGTAATTTTCCCGTAATCGGGACAGATGTCGGCAGTAGTCAGGGACGCAGCTGCGGAACTCTCGTGCTTCCGGAGCAGGCTGTATCAGTAAAACTTGACAAAGGTTTTGCAGGGATGTTTTTATCAGACCGGTATATGGGATGTGTCAGTGAGGATACCGTGATGGTCCGTTTCACTGAGGATGGAAGTATGGAACTTTCCGCAGAGGTTCCAACACAGGTCAATGTGGTTGTACAGGAGGAAAACGACGGGAAATTTATCTCATACATGACAGATATCAATGTTTCCGGGGCAAATTGCAGAATTGCTCTTCAGGATGGGGCTCTTTATCTGAACACGGATAATAACCGGAAAATGGATGTGGAGATCATTACGGAAGCGGGACGGTCAGAAGTAAAAAATATGTCAGCAGAACATGGTATTCTGGTCGGAAGGCAGGATTCATACGGCATGCGTAAAAAGCAGGATCAGGAACTGTCAAAATAATGTTTTCATGAAAAATAAAAAACGTGTAGAATATTAAAAAAATAATATCTTTTTTGACGGAATTGTTTTATAATCTGATTAGGACAAAAGAACAAGAGGCTTATTTTGAATTTTATGAAAACAGATGGCGGCGCAGGAAATCTGACAGGGGGGGCAGGATGAGAAAAAAAGCAAAAGGCAGTGTACTGACTGACATCGGTATGCGCAGAGATTACAATGAAGATGCGGTATGCACAGTGCCGCAGGCACATTTTTATGCAGTGGCGGATGGCATTGGTCAGATGGCCTTTGGCGGAAAGACAGCCGCAATTGCATGCAGGCAGATGGCTGTCTCTGCAGAAGAGATTTACCGGGATTATACGGTTCATGGCAGCGAGCAGAAAGCGGCTGAGGAACTGAAAGCCGCACTGGCAGAAATCAGCAGCAGAATTTTTCAGAAAGGCAACGACCCGGAGGTGTACCGCTATGGATGTACTTTCTGCGGAGCTATGGTTTTTGAAAAGCAGATTGCCGTTGTCAATGTTGGGGACAGCCGGGCATACATAAAGCGGAAAGACCGGGATGAACTCCATCAGATCACCGAGGACCATAATCTGGCTGCGATGGCTGTGAAAAACGGCTACATGACTTATGAGGAGGCAGTCAGCCGGGGGATGGCATCCAGACTTCTGAATTTTATCGGTATCAGTGAGGAAACAGAAGTAGATCTGTTTCTGCATGATCGGTTAAAAGCGGAAGCTGTCCTGCTCTGTACAGACGGTCTGAGCAGTATGGTTTCCGATAAGGATATGGCGGTATGCATCAGAAATCACCGGACTCCGGAGCGGGTCTGCAGGAATCTGATTCGTATGGCAAACCGGAAAGGCGGGAAAGACAATATTTCTGTTGCTGTGGTTAAATAAACGGTGAGAATTCATGTTTTTCAAATGACAGGACAGGTGATGCAGAGGAGAGAATGGAGAAGGTGAATGCGATGAATGATAAAGAGAAAGATTACGAGGATGGTTATAAAGAAATAGAGGAAGGGGATACACAAGTATATCAGGCTTATCTGAAAAATGCATATCCTTCCTATACGCTGGAGAGACATTTGGGCAGAGGCGGTTTTGCAGAGGTTTTTGCATGCCGGGACAGTAATTTTTTTGATGAATTAAGAGCTGTCAAGGTCATACGGCTGCAAGAGTTCAATCAGGATAAGAAGATGCTGGAAATCGGAAAGATCAGGAATGAATTTGCGCTGCAGTATTTTTTCCGCGATGTTTCGGTGAGAATTTATGGATATCCAAGTGTGGATAAAGACGATCAGTTCTTTTGTGTCAGCATGGAGATCATGGATGGTACGTTAAGAGATATTCTGAAAAGGCATCATAACTGTTTTGATGCCGTTGATACAGTGCGGATTATGAAAGAGGTTTCTCTTCTTGTGGAAAAACTTCATAATAATAAAGAACCGCTGCCGGAAAGTATCAGAATGGAGCATACAGATACAAGTGTTGCACATTTCGATCTGAAACCGGAGAATATTTTTTATAAAACAGAACATGGAAAACTACAGTTCAAACTGGGAGATTATGGCTGTTCCAGACTTGCTGATGCAACGCAGTCCCGGATAAGAGGAACTGAGAAATATATGAGTTTGACTCCATCGGAAGAACCGGGCTGTGCAAGGGATATTTATGCACTGGGTATTATCATGATGGAACTTCAGGGAGCAGAGATTTCTCTTCAGGAACGGTTTGAGCCGCAGACGATGTGGGAGCATACGGAGGTTCCTGTTGACAGAGATCTGAGAGACATCTGCCGGAAAGCATGCAGCAGACATCCGGAAGAACGCTATACCATCGATGAGTTTATACAGGAACTGGATCACTGGCTGGAAGCCCATGCGGATGATGTTCTGATCAAGGAAGGCGATGTTGATGCTTTGCTTAGAAAAGCGGCGTCACTGGTCGGGAGTGAAGATGCAGAGAAGTATTATGAAGCCGCAGCTGAGAAGGGCTCCGGCAAGGCTGCATATTGTCTGTATCAGCTTTTAAAAGATACGGCTCCTGAAAGAGCAGAGGAATTTCTGGAGAAGGCTGAAAAAATGAATTATGCACCGGCGGTCAACGAGTATGTATGTAAAAAAATCAAAGATATGGGGCCGGATGGTTCTTTGCAGGATATGGCGGAAACTGCGGAACTTCTGCGGCCGGTATCCTCCGAACTGCCGGCTGCAGCATACAATCTGGCGCTCTTTATGAAGGCGGGTATGATTGCGGAAAAAAGTGAAGGAGAAGCAGATCAGCTTCTGAAAAAAGCTGCAGACAGTCATTTTCAGGCAGCTGTCAGACTGGTGGATGTCTTAAATCATGAGATAACGGTACAGGAGTGAGCAGACGGATGATCAAGATGGAATGTATATCGGGTCCATTGATGGGCGAAATATGGACTGTTGAAGAAGGCAGGAAGTACAGAATAGGACGCAGTCCGGATGCAGATATCGAAATTACCGGAGACCGGACGGTGTCTTCCAGGAATACGGTTCTGGCTGTAAAAGATGGTGTTCCTTATGTGGGTGCATGTAAAGTTCATGATGATGAAAGTAATGGGACGTGGGTGAATGATTCCTATCTTTCGGAAAAAGTAGATGATACAGAACAGGAAAAGGGATGGATACCGCTTTACAATGAAGATGTGATATCAATCGGCTGGAAGGGAAGGAGTGCGAAATTCCGGGTGATCTCGGATAAAAAACTGTCCATGGAGCAGATCAGAAAAACTCTGCCAAAAGAGATGGGAAAAAGCCAGCTCAGCAGACCGCAGAATCTTCTGGCACATGCAAAAGAGGTAAATCCGGATCGGATCAGACGACAGGTGCGGGAAGCGATGGAGAGAGTCTACCGGGAGAATGATCTGACGGCAGCAGAGGAAGCCGGATTTTTTGATGAGGAAAGAAAGCGGATCAATACAGTGGATGAGAAGCGAATCCGGTTTAAAGAAGCGGAGCTTCCGGACAGCAGTAAAATTGAAGAACAGATTCTGAAAGAAATCAAAGCACGGAATGATGCTTTCGATGATCTGGAGGAAATTCTGGACCGTCAGGTAAGACTGAAGGAATTTGTTCCGGAAGCTTCCGAGCGGATGCGCGATGGACAAAAGAAGAAGACGATGCAGGAAAGGCCTGTTCCCATTCATGCTGCAGTCTCAAAGAATTATAAAGAAAATTTTCAGTTCAGTAAGCTGGATCAGATAGGAAAAGGAGGATTTTCCAATGTATATCTGATCAGGGACAGCCGGGATGGGGAGCTTCTTGTTATGAAGTCGTTGGATGTGGTGAAAGATATGACCGCGTCTCAGGAAGCAAAATATCTGCGTGAAGCGGATATTGGTGAAAAACTGGATCATCCAAATCTTGTAAAGACATATGATATCCGTAAGCATAATGGAAACTATTATATGCTTATGGAGTACTGTGATGGAGGAAGTATCAGAGAGCTGATGGAGGATGCCGGTGGATATCTGGATCTGGAGGAGGCGACTGATTATTTTCTGCAGGTTCTTGACGGGCTGGATTATCTTCACAATGCAGTGCTCGAGCAGCCGGATCAGAACGGTGTCATGCAGAAGATCAATGGCGTTGTTCACAGAGATATCAAACCGGCCAATATGCTTGTGAAAAAAGTTTCCGGAAAAAAGATGGTTAAGCTGGGTGACTTTGGTCTTGCAAAATCGTATGAACTGGCAGGTTTTTCGGGGGTTACAGGCGGAGAAGCCGGCGGAAGCCGCAGATACTGTTCCAAAAGGCAGTATACAGGCAATTTCCGGTATGTTGAACCTCAGGATGATGTATTTTCTGCAGCAGCATCTTATTATGAGATGATCACGGGCCGGTGTGTTCGTGACTGCAGTAAATATCCCAGTCTGGATGTGGCTATTTTTGAGGGCAGTCTGGTTCCGGTCTGCAGTGCCAATCCGCATATACCGAAAGCGCTGGCGGATGTGATCGATTCGGTGCTGAAGGAGGAAAGCTGGCCGTCCGACAGTCATTTTACAACAGCAAAAGAATTAAAAGAAAAAATCAAGATTGCTCTGGATATCAGATAAATCGGCCGGAGCAGGAAAAAGGAGGTTACTATGACTGCCATAGTGAATAAAACAGTTGTTCTTGATAATGCATGCAAAAGATCTGCAAAGATTGCAAAGCAGATGTATGGAGGGACAGAAACGATCAATACAGTTTTCGCAGGTCTTATGAGAGCAGCTACAGCTGTATATGATGAAAAGGAGGACAGAAAAGAACGTGACAGGCTTGTCAAATGCATGAACTGGGGAGAAGAACTGGATGCCATGCGTATTGAGTTCTGCAGCAAACTGCCCATGAGGATCGATCCTGATGAAGAGAAAAAAGAAGTGAATGCGCTCTGGGATGAGATGTCTGATAATTCAACGGTAGATTCTGTTATGGTTCTGGACTGTATTCTTAAGAGATTCAGAACTTTAGAGATTGATGCCATGTTGAAGGATACAAAAGATGCTGCCTCAGCATCCGGCAGGGAAGAGGATGACAGAAAAGAAAACGATGCTGAAAAAGATGCTTCCGAAGCTGTATCTCCCAGAGAAAAGAATCTGAGAATGGAGACGCTCGTCAGTCTTGAAAATGAGGTCAGAGCAAGATTGATCGAGAAAATGGATGGACAGGCCGCAGCAGTGAATACATTCTGTGACCGGATCTGGAAAAATGATTTTCACAATCTGCCCCTGAAAAAGAAAAACGGTCCGAGGGGTGTATTTACTTTTATTGGAGCTCCTTTTATCGGCAAATGTTATATGGCGAAAGAAGCGGCAAGAGAAATGCGGTGTCTGTATCTGGAACTGGATATGAAACAGTATTCTTCCAAAGGCAGTGTTGAGCGGATTCTCGGGACGGCTTCCGGAAAAGCAGGCCCTGTTTCTGCACTTCTGGAGAAAAAGAAAAATTCCATACTGGCAGTCCGTAACATCGAATGTGCTTCTGACGAGGTAAAGGCGCTGTTTGAGCAGATTATCACAACAGGTAAGATTCCTTCTTCTTTCGGCCATTTTGAGCAGACCTTTGAGAACTGTGTTATTATTTTCCTGGCGGATATTACGGATAGTGATCTTGACTTTGCAGTGTCTTACGGCAATGAGAGAAATGCAGATACATACAATGCTCTTCGCAAGTATGGATTCCCGGCATCCATGTTGTCTGAAAAGGTTAACCTGCCTGCATATTTTGCGCTGTCCTATATTGGTTTCCCCGCAGAAATTCTCAATGGTTCCACCCGGATTTTCTTTGAAAATCCCACATTGAACACGCTTGAGAAAATCTGCAGAGTCAGCTTCGATGAGATAACGGGAAATTTAAAGAAAACCTTTGATATGGAAATCGAAGTGGAAGATAAGGTTTATTCGGCTTTGTTATACGCTCAGCAGAACGAATATGATACAAAGAGTATGTCTGAAAGTGCTGAGAAATTTGTAACAGATGAAATGAAAAAGTTATTCTCCCTGTTTGATCCGGTATCTGCTTATGGTGCTATCAGCAGGATCAGGAAACTGCATTTCATTGTTGATCTGAAGAATGAGCCGGATAACATCAGACACCTTTTCAGACAGACAGAGAAATCCCGTATTCTGTTTGTCGGTATGGTAGATGGAATTCCGAGAAGAGTCAGAAACGAACTTTCTGAATTCGATATTTTTATGGCGGACAATGCAGAGGAAGCAATTGATATCATCAGCAAACATGGTATTGATATTGTAATTATGCAGATGGATTCCGAGATTCCCGTACTGAAGCCGGAAGAAAAAGATACGGATGATGATTTTGATTACAGAAGACAGAGGAAAGTGGAGGAGAAGACGGGTATTGATGAACCGACTGTAATGATGTTTGACTATACGCCGATTGGTGCAAGCAGTCTGTATGACAGACGTAATGAGCTCCACAAACTGCACAGTAAATTCCCCGAACTTCCGATCTATATTACAGAATCCGATTATTTTGTGCTGGATCAGGAATTAAAGAATGCACTTCTTCAGGATGGTGCGAAAGGCATTATTCAGATGGAAGCAGGATATAAGGAAATCGACGGATTTGTCAGAAAGCTTACAGCGCTCGGCAAAAATCTCTATATCCAGAATCAGATCAGAACACTGAAAAAACAGTCCAGAGTTCTGAGATTCGAAACGACTCCTTTCTTTGACAAGGAGCAGGATATTATCTATATCCGTCTGAAGAACTTTACTCTGGAACAGGTTGTTTCTTCAGAAGATAAGGATGTGGATGTGGAAGCAGGAGATCATATTGATGTCCGTCTCACAGATGTGATCGGTGCAGATACGGCAAAAGAAGAACTGAGAACCTTCCTTGATTATCTGAAGAATCCCGGAAGGTATATTGCCGGCGGCATGAGAGCTCCCAGAGGTGTTCTGCTGTATGGTAAGCCCGGTACCGGCAAGACCATGCTCGCAAAGGCTCTGGCAGGCGAGGCCAACGTGGCATTTCTTGCGCTGGAGGGAAGTGCGGTGATCGGCCGTTATGTAGGTGATGAACAGAGGGCAATCAAGGAACTTTTTGCCAAGGCACGTAAATATGCGCCTTCTATTGTATTTATCGATGAGATCGATACGATCGGCAGAGTTCGAGGCGGTTCGGATAATGCAATGTCCAGAGTACAGGAACAGGCTCTTACAACACTGCTCAGCGAGATGGACGGTGCCAAGACAGATCCCAGACATCCCGTTTTTGTCATGGCGGCAACAAATTATTCAACAGCTCCGGACGGAAAGGGATTCGGTGTACTGGATCCGGCTCTGCTTCGCCGTTTTGACCGTACCATCTATGTAGAACTTCCTGACCGCCGGGGCAGACTGGAATTTCTGAAGAGAAAGACAGAAGATGATTCTGTATTCTCCGTCAACAGAGCTGTACTCCGTCAGATTGCAGAACGTTCTGCAGGCTGCAGTCTTGCAGATCTTGATAATGTAATTGAATTTGCGAGACGGAAAGCGCTGCGCAGAGATGCTGATGTTACGGATGAGATTCTGAACGATGCTTTTGAGGAAATTCTTCACGGAGAGAAAGTAGAGTGGGGCAGTGATGTGATGGAACGTATTGCCTATCATGAAGCAGGACATGCTGTACTTGCCAGTGTGAACGGACATACGCCGTCCTATGTAACGATCACATCCAGAGGAGATATGGGTGGATATACGCATGTCGGTACCGGCTCCTTTGTGGAAACAAGAGGACGTCTGCTGGATACCATAAGGGAGTGTCTGGGTGGACGTGCGGCTGAGATCCTGCATTATGGAGAATCAGAGGGCGTTTCAACCGGATGCTCCGATGATCTTCGTCAGGCAACTGAAATTGCCAAAGCCATTGTATGTAAATATGGTATGGATGACGGTATTTTCGTATTCAGTGATGAAGATCTGAAGAACCCCTATTATGCGGAGATGATTCACCGGAAGGTAGTGGAAATCCTCAATGCACAGATGGAAAAAGCGTCTTCCCAGATCAGCAAAAATAAAAAGGCCGTTGAGCGGATGGCGGAAGAACTTCTGGACAGGAATCAGTTAACCAGAGATGAAATAGATGATATTATGGATGAGTATGGTGCATAAATATGGATATTTCAAAATTGATTGCGCAGATAGTAGAGGATTGTCTGGATGACATGAATCTGGAATGTACGTATGATGAGAAACATTCCTGCTTTATTTCACCGGTGGTAGCTTTTTCGGATAAGATTGCGGCAAAAGCGGTAAAGCTTGTTGTCGGGATCTATCCGGATGCCTTTGACCTGAGTGTTTACAGTGCGGCCTATTCTCCGGTCCAGGAGAATATGGAGGAAACAATGACATTTATGGGACTGCTTAATAATGTCATGTATCCGGGGACGGTTATAAAATACGTCCCCGGAGGAACCTTCCATCTGTACCGTTATGTAGACTGCATTAATACGGCGGGAAAGGCGCCTTCCATTGAGAAGGTTCGAATGAACCTGAATATTCTTTTGACCATGTATGAGAGAGTAATCGATCTGGCCGTGGCAGTAGATCTGGGATATGTATCGGCGATTGATGCCTTTAAAACTCTGCTGGAGCAGTGATTCTGCCTGAGCAGCAGATACTTTCCCATATAGGATAAGCCGGATGGAGAATTCAAACTTCATCCGGCTTATTTTTATAATAGGAAATATCCGGAATCTTCGACTTTTTTATTGTATACTACAGGCAGAATATAGTAGAATATGGTAGAGAAAAAGGTGAAGGAGCTGTCAACATGGTTAACATTGGACTGGATTTGGGAAGTACAACTACATTGTTGTCAATATATGATTATGATGCGAATGTTCCGAAAATTTTTGAGATTCAGGGGGCAGAATCCTATGTGGTTCCCTCTTATGTTGCCTATAATACCGTGACTCATAAATATGAGTACGGTGACAGGGCACGAAATCATATGGGAAAGAAGAATGTGACGGTATACCGTGCATTCAAAATGCTTCTGGGAGAGTGTGATGAGAGGATTCTGAAGGAATGGAATTATGATGAAAACAACACTCCGGAGAAAATTACAGAGCTGTTTATCAGAAATATTCTGATGATGGTACTGAAAAGAAGTGCAGATAATAAAATTGGAACTCTAACGATCGGTATACCGGAGATCTGGAGAAAACCGGGGCGCATGCAGAGGAAAAATCCCGGTATGGTGATTCGCCGAATATGTGAGGATCTTCATCTGGCAGAACAGATCAATATTGTGACAGAGCCGGAGGCAGCATCTGCATATTTTGCTTTTAAATATATGGAAAAAGCCGGGCAGAATTTTAAAGGGAATATTCTTGTTATTGATTATGGCGGCGGTACGCTTGATATTACTTTATCTGAAGTAAGACCGGGAACAGCCGATGATGGAACAACGAAGTATGATATGCAGATTCTGACAAAAGAACGTACGGGCGCAGGAGAGAATATGGTTGATGAAAACAGCAGTATCATAAGTCTTGGCAGCGGAGGGATTCTTTACATGGAATCTGTGGTTGATGCAGCTTTGGAAGAAGCGGGTATGGATCCTGTCAGTGAAAAAAGAGCAGATTTTGACCGGTATTCCAGACTGGTGAGAATGTTTGAACAGGATATGACCGGGGAACAGATTGCCATAGAAGACGAACTGGCCGCATATGAGCCAACAGGTTTTCAGGATGAGTTTGTACTGGCTGCCCTGGATGAAACCCTGTTTACCGAGTTTGAATATAAGGAAAGAGAAATCAGTATTACATACGGCATGATGGTCAGGGTTTACAACAGGATCATTGCACCGGTATTGAAAGAGAAGCTGCAGACGATCATCAATTACATGGATGCGGAACATATTGATTTCAGAAGCGGGGATTCCGATACGTTTCAGATTGCGCTGGCAGGAGGATTCGGCAATTTCTATCTGGTTCATGAGCAGGTTCATAGAATGATCAATGTGGGAACCAGAAGCACAATTATTGTGGGAGATAACGAATGCCAGAAGACGATTGCCTTTGGAACTGCTCTTTATGCCAATAATATTGTGGGACATCGGTATACCTCTCCGTATGCGCTGGGGATGAGACTTACAGATGCAGAAGGTGAATCCGTGGATGCGTATGCATTTCATTATCGGGAAGAAATCGACTCCAATAAACAGTATTTTATTGAAATTGCCGGCCGGCCGGTTACATTTCGCAGCAGACAGGATGTTTTTCGTCAGTTTATCCGAAAGGATGAGAGGGAAGATAACGGGACCGAGCCGACGATTCTTTGGCTGAGAGAGGAATACGTCAGCCGGCTGCAGGGAATTGCAGGTCAGACCGGTTATTTCAGACTGGCTTTTGCGCTGGACGAATATGACAGACTTTCCATCTATGTGTATGAATATGATAGAGACAGAAAGGTATGTTCCGATACGCCGGAGGTGGTCACGTTGTCAGAATTGAATGAATTATTCCTGTATGCAGAATCGGTGTAATGCAGGACAGGAATGGAGGCAGTTATGGAATTGATAAAAACGAAACAAAGGCTGAGCGAGTTTGAAAAGAAAAGTGAAATTAATATTGAAGATGTACTGTCCATCATAACAGAACTGGGTCAGGATCTTGATCTGATGGGTCTGCCTGCTGCAGATTGCAATCAGCTGGTATCCAATCTGAGAAAGCTGGGGAATCTGCTTAAGCTTCTGGTGGACAAGCACAGAGATCAACTGATCACAGAAAAAGGATTCAGCAGACTGGAAAAAATCTGCATGTTTCTTGAAGACTGGGAGCGGGAAATGGCTGCTCAGGAGCATCAGGGGCAAGAGGATGTTCTGGACATGATACAGGATCTCTCAGAGTATGAAAGCAGGGAAGAAAAACTGCTTGCGTGTATGAAAATGCAGTCTGCTTTTAGAAAACACGGTGAATTATTTGAGAAGATGAAAAGCGAACTGGAATATAAAGAAAGAGAACTGGTCATTGATATGCTGCAGACGGAAGATACGGAAAGCATGTCGTGATAAAATAGTTTTACAGGAGGGGCAACATGGCTGTATGTCAGGTCTGCGGTTTCAGTCATAGACTGACTGAGTGTCCGGTCTGCGGATACGAAAGAACTTTTTTTTACGGAGGAGCTCCGACAAAAGCAGAACAGCGGGAGGAACAGGAAAGAGCCGGTCAATATCGGAAGAAGATTCTTGAAAAGGTGAAAATAAAAATTCCGGTATATTCTTACAAACATAAGATACATCATGAAAATGCGCGATTGATCATGGAAAAACCGGAGTGTGAAGAAATCGTTATAGAAGGGAGTCAGATGCAGATCAATGAGCCGGTCTGGTTTGATGAGAAATTCTGTAATCCGGGCTGCGATCTGCCTCTTACATATGTATTGACGCATATTGATGGTACGTCAGACCATCACAGCTGTACTTTTCAAAATCCGGGAATGGATATGGAAACGCTTGAAATTGGTGTGATTTTTCAGCCGGAGCTGAAAATCAGAGTGATTGTAGGAAATTATGAAAATTATACATGTTCTGAGCCTTACAGCCTGCAGTAATTATTCGGATATTTTCTCAAAACATGGAGTTGAAAGTTATGTATATCAAGCTGGATGAAGATTTGAAAGTACCGAAAGGGAATTTCGGTTTTGTATATGATAAAACGAATGAAAAAGAATTATTTGACCGGCTTTTGGCGTGTGAATCTGTATATCGGTTAAATTATGAAGATTTTGCTCATAAACTTCGCAAGGCTTTTGAAAGCATTGCGATCTGGTTTGAGATAAAGTATCTGAGAAGAAATGGTCTGGCAGAAGGAAAATCAGATGCGGAACTGAAAAAGATTATTACGAAAAATGTGATGGATCCCGGATATACGATTAATATAGGCGATCAGCGGGATCAGTATTATACGTTTAAAAATATACTGGTTCGTTATACTTATGATTTCCCTGAGAAGTTTGAAAAAATGCTTGAAGAATTCGGGTTTAACAGCCGAAAAGATATCAGGGATAATCTGGCCTTTTATATACGTTATATTTATGATTTCGGGAGCAGAAGTTCCCATGCGGGGGAAAAGGAGAAGCCGAGATTTATTCCAAATCAGAGAAATGCGAGAAGAGTTCTTTATTCTTTCCATGATTTTTTATGTATTCTTTTTTCCTCAAACCATGTATTTTCTGAAAAAAGTATTCCCATCGGGGAATTTTATCCGGTGCCTGACTCTGTGTGCAGAGCGCAGGGGCTGACGCTTTCAGACAGGGAATCACTTTATGTCAGAGAGGAATACGGCAAAGTGAAATATTATCTGGGGATTATGGAAAATGCAGGTTTGTCTTTGAAAGACAAAAGGGAGATGGAAACCATTCGAAGACTCTGGGAGGAAAGCTACGATACTCCGTCCAATATTATCCGGACTGCCGATCTGATTCAGGGAGCGGATGCCGGAGAGCGCTATCAGTTCTATTCTGTTTCTGATTTTCCGGTATCGTTGAATCAGGCGGTAATCAGAAAAATGTCTGAGGAGGAACGGCGAAGACTTGTGCAGGGGATTGGAAAGGGCGTATATTCACTGCATTGCTGCGATCCGCCGATTTATCACAGAAATCTCTGTCCGGAGGTTTTTCTTCTGTTTCAGGTACAGAATCATTATAAGATTCTGCTGGCGGATTTCAGATACACCAAAAGCAGTGAACAGTTTTCAGGTTCGGGAGAAGATTCTGAAGAAACTGTTTTCTTTGATCTCAGCAGAATGGCTTCCTGCAGGTTTAATAATGATTACTTCGCGCCGGAGGTGCGTGGTTTTACCGGAGACAGAAACACTCTGGACTGGGAAAAGGCGGATGTTTTTTCTCTTGGACAGCTGTGGCTTTACATTATGACAGGGGACGTGATCGAGGCACCTGAAGATACGTATCGGGTGATCAACAGGGCACAGATTGGTATCAGGGAAAAGGATATTCTGGCTGATATGCTTTCATGGGATGCAGATGACAGACCGGGCATGAAAGAAGTTATGAGAGTGATGTGTTTTGAATGAGGTGATATGATGATGGATTTAGAACGAGAACATTTGAAAAAAAAGAGCGAAAAAGAACTTCTGGACGATATTTTCAGCAATAAAAGTGAAGAATCGGGAACGTATGATTTTCCGGATAGATATGAGGAACAGATCGAAGAAGAAACGGCAGCGGATGATATGATTATAGATTTTTCCGAAGATGCAGAGACAGAAATTCTGAAAAAAGAGGAAAAAGAAGACACAGAAACGGAAAATACAGAAAAAGATAAAGAAGCAGAGAAACATTCTGCAGAGACAGAAGCTCAGGCAGAGAAAGATAAAGAGCAGGAAGAGAAAGAGAAGGATAAAGCTGTGGTATTCATCGATTTTTCGGAAAGACCTGATGGAAAAGGGGAAGAACAGGAGAAAGACTTGGAAGAACTGCTGGATTATGAGCATACAGAGCACAGTGAAAAAGATGAGGATGAAAAGAAAGGTACAGATAAAAAAATCCCCTGGTGGGTTTATTATCTGCTGGTTGCTCTGGGAATTGCGGCAGCAGTTCTGATTATTCTGCTGGTAATCTGATCGGGATATCAAGATTTAATGAGATTTGGAGGATTCTGTATGAAATTCAGAAAAAGGCTTCTGGCAGCGGTGTTTTCTTTTCTGTTGGGAATTACGGTTGTCAGTGATATTGGCGGTGTAAGCGCCGGAGTGAAAGCAGCGGCAGCGGAAAGTACGGATGAATATCGGGACGTGGAACTGATCCATCCGGACAACAGGTCACTGACCGGATACGATATTGTTTTCGTGATCGATAACAGCAGTTCCATCTGGAAACAGCAGGAAATCCGGGATGCGGCTCTGCGTACGGTTGCTGATCTTGCAGTGGGAAGCGATGTGCGCATAGGTGCGGTTTATTTTGCAGACCATGTCTGCAGTACGTATAAACTGACTTCTGTGGAAGATGAAGCTTCCTACCATGACGTGATCACTAATGGTCTTCACATGAGCCGGAAGGATGAGACAAATCGGGATACCAATATCGGTGAGGGGCTTAAAGCGGGCCTTCAGCTTTTTGAAGATCAGGATACGTCGAGAGAACGGGTTATGATTCTCTTATCGGATGGTATTAATGAAAATCTGGCACAGTCTCAGGATTACAGAGACCGTGCAAATGCAGAAACCAGAGAACAGGTATCCATTATAAAGGAGAAGAGATATCCGCTGTACTGTGCTTTTATTGAGAAATCCTACGGTGATGAGGAATATTTAAGAACTCTGGTCAATTATTTTGATGATACGGATGCGTATGATTCCAGACTGGTAAAAGTTTCTGATGCAGATATCAATATGCTGGCAGACTGCATGGCCGGGATTTTCTATGATCTGAACGGCGGCATGAAGTATAAGAAGCTGAATCTTGATTCAAAGGGTAATGATACTTTTTACATTCCTGCTCTGAATGTTACGGAGCTTCAGATTTATCTGAATAATTACGACGGGATTTCATCCGAACTGCTGGATCCTGACGGCAATTCCGTATCCGGCTGGTCAGAAGGAAATTCAAGTTTTTATACGGTTGAAAATCCTTCGGTGGGAAACTGGCAGCTGTCGGTGGACAGCGATTCGCCTGTTACCGGAACCATTGCCTATTATACGGATATCTGTCTGCGTTCCGGGATTACGGGCGATGTCATGAAGGGAAAAAAGGTACAGCTTGAGAGCAGCTTTTATGACTCCGGAGACAGGGAAATCTCACTGGATCCTTCCGCTCAGGTGAGTATGGATTTTTCAATCTCAGAAGCAGATTCCGGTTCCATACTGTCTGAGAAGAACGGAATTCCTCTTGAATTAACGGATCAGACAGCTGTGTCAGATTCTTTTGTAATTGATGCGGCCGGCAGCATCGGCTGCAGAATCCATATTACATACGATGAATTTATTGACCTGACCTATACGGTGCAGAGGGACAGGGAGATCCATACGTTTGCACCTTCCGCGAAGGATTATAATGGCTCATTTCTGGGACTGATTCCTTCTTTTCCGGAGGGAAGCGGCATGCAGGCATCTTTGAAGCTGAAGAATTACGTGGAGGATCCGGATGGAGAACCGGATGAGATCACGGTGACCGGAGTTGTATTGAACAACACAACGCATAATGCGGAAATTCAGATCAGGGATGGGAAACTCAATATATTTACGGAAGACGGCAGAATTTTGCCGGCTTTTATAGAAGGAACCATTACTCTGGCAGACAGGGATAACCAGACGGCGGAGATGAGTTTTAAAGGATATGTGATCAATATGACAAATGTATTAATGATTGCCATTGTGATGGCGATATTGCTTTTGGGAGGAGCTTATCTGGCTTTGAGGGCATGGAAGAAGAGAAAGGCTCTGATCGAGATTTATGACGGGTATATGGAAAGTTTTGGAGAACAGCAGGCTGCTGCGGAAGAACTGCTGGAAGTATGTGACAAGCTTCAGAAAAACAGTGTACTGACCAGGTATCAGGATGACTGCGATGTTTTGAAGGGGCTGATTCGGGAAAATGAGCTGAACGATGAGGGAATCCGTATCCTGCAGATCCACCGGCCCTGTGATCCCGCTGTAATCAGGAAACTGTATGAGGCGGCTGAAGAGGCAAAGGAACAGGCAGAGAAAGTGGTGGATTTTGCCGTAAGCGAAAGAAGAAATTTTGCAGAATATCACAATATGCCGACAAGAGCTCTGACGGAACGGATGAAGCATCTCCGTCTGAGCGTTCAGAGCCTGCTTCGGGAAAACGACATTACCAGAGAAAAGCTGTCTCAGGCCAAAGATAAATTTGAGAAACAGCTGCCGGATGAAGATGCTGTGAAGGACAGTATTGAGCTTCTTTCTGTTATGAAAGAACGTCATTTTGAAAATAATATTCTTTTGAGTATCAAAAAGAAACAGGCTGTCATTATGAAAAATTCCAGATGTATGTATCGTCTGATGGACGAAGCAGCCATGCTCAATCTGGACGAAGACGAGACACTGGCAGAATATTACGGAATAAAAACCGGTATCATTTTCATGCCTTATGAGCAGAACGTTCAGAAGGGCAGGAAACTCAGGGGAATTATCGCCGTATCGGATAAGCCTTTTGCATCCAGAGAACAGTCGGAAGATGAAGAACAGACAGTAGTGGATACATCGGTTATTATGCCTGTCGGCTCTGCTTTCCGTCTGGAGGTAGAAGGGATTGGAACCGTTTTTGTACAAATAGATTGATCTGATGGCAGATAGAAACAGGAAGTGAAAACATGCATGCACATAGTTTGAAATGTCCGATTTATTTTGATTCCATGTTTTTCAAAAAAGACGGAACAGAGTATACGGAAGAAGAATGGAATCAGGTGGATTTATCTGATGTCATGTCCATGGTTACCTACGAGCTGTTTTATGACAGGGCGGATGCCGGAGAGGAGCTTATGGACAGCATAGAAACGCTGGAGGACAGCACCAGAAAACATATGTTAAAAATACTGGAACCGGTTTCCGACAGGGATTATGAACACACATGGTCCGGCACCGGTTCCCTGGCTCCCAGGATCCTTTTATATCCTGCCGGACACAGGAACCGGCGTCTGAAAGGGGATAAGGATTTAAAAGATTACAGTGATACGGCTTTTTTTCTGACTCAGATAAAAAGACTGGGATTCCCCATCAGCAGAAATCAGGATGCAACGGTTACATTGGGAGCAAGGGTTGGAGGGCAGCTGGCTCATTTAAAGCCCTGCTGTCCCAGATGCCACACGATTCTTCCGGATAAATGGTTTAACTCGGCAGGCTATTATAAAATTTCTCTGCTTGCCCCTCCGCTGGGAGGAAAAACAACGCTGCTGTCATCCTGGATGATCGATGATTATCATGCGATTCGTTCCATGGGTTTTTCCAATAATAACTGCAGTGCAGTGTATGGTCTGGCAAGAGGGGATACGGAGTTTGAAATACAGAAATATTTCAGACAGGCTGCAGACAGGCTCAGGCGGACCGGGGAATATCCGGACAGAGATGAGCCGTCGAGAAAACCTCCGCTTTATACCAGAATTATTCATTATACGGACAATGTGAATCCGGATACAGGGAAAAATGAAGAATATCTGATCGTGGGAAGTTATGATATTGCGGGCGAGACCCTGAAAAAACTGCAGTCCGGAGAAACCAGTCCGGAACTGATCGCATATCTGAATTACATGGATGCCTACATTTATCTGATCAGTCCCAGCCAGCTTTCGGGACTTTCGCGTGTGATTACTGATGAGAGAAAAGACAGGATCGAAGATGTTTCTTCAGATGGCAGCAGGAATACAGGATATTATCTGAGTACAAACAGGATCCGGGTCCTGTCTCTGGAGGAACAGGCGGAGTATCAGAAAACACACAGGGAGGAGGTTTCTGCTGTCGGGATTTTAAAGACGGATTCCGACAGAGAAAAAGCAGCTCCCTGGGATATTTTTCATAAAATCGATACGCTGCTGATCAACGAAGGAACCAAAAGGACATCACATATGGCCTATACGATTGTTAAATGCGATCAGATTATGGATCTTCCTGAAATTGCGGATACAGCCAATGTGGAAATTCTTTTCAGTAATCCGGCAGACAGCCGCGCAATGGATGACCGCTATCTTGTTCAGGATGGTATGGAAGTGAAAAAAATTCTGAGCCGTTTTGCGGTACAGGGAAGCGAACAGCAGAAGAAAGACTTTATAAACTATCTGTCTAATACGGACGGAAAATGCGGTGGATTCAGAAGCGTTTCATGGCATTGCGTCAGTGCGAACAGCAATGAAGAGAAAGATGGGGAGTATCAGTCGATCCGGCGGACAGATCCGCTGGTAGGATGTCTGCTGTCTGAATTCAAACGGCTCGGATGGAATTAGGCATGGATGGAATCAGGTTTGAGTGGAATTAGGATAAAAGAATATGAATTATGAACAGATTTGCTATTCCTGGCTTCATGGTGGGGACTATAAAGGAGCCGCTTCTGACGGCTGGGGCGTTGCAGCAACAAGCAGCAGGGATCCGGCATTTATAAAGAGTGCAGTTGATCTTATGACGAATCGTCAGGCTTCGCCTTCGGGAGAAGTGACAGAATATTATGAATACAGTGAAAGCTTCCGGCGTTTTATCTATCTGGGGGTGAGAAGACTGCCGGTTCTTCCGCAGATGGGCGGCGGGGATAACAATCGGCTGATGCACCTGTATGTTCCTGCAGGAGAAGAAACTGTCTTTTCCGGCCCTGCATACACAGATTATCTGAAAGAGGTGCCGGCACCGGAACAGCGGGGTGTGGTGAATCAGGCAGAATTTTATGAAAAGTCCTATGATTATCAGGCTTTGCTGAAAAAATACGGCCTTCATCAGGAACAGGGAGAGGAAGCTGTTCACCGGTTTGCTGTGCTTTTAAGTCTTCTGTATCTGTCTTTTTATTCTGATGAATGGAAGCAGCTTGTTTTTCCGGTAGAAGACAGGAATCCGTATGAAACAGCCAGAGAGGTGACTTGGCTGCTGCATCGTCTTGTACCGGAAACAGTTTTCGGAAAAACAGAAGGTGAAATGCTGCATCGCCTTGGATACGTGGCAGCAGGTGGGATACAGGGATATCATTTGAATTTTATACAGGAAACTCCGGATCCATCCGGTCTGAAGCAGCATGTATACCGTTTTAATAAAAATTACGATGCCCGGACTGCAATCAGCAGGGAGGAGATGGACCGGAAGGTTGACGGGGCGGCGGATCTGTTTCTTGCTCTTGCAAAAGCTGCCCAGAATTCTCCGAAAGAGTCTGCTGCAATGCTGCGTGAGATTTTGAGCACTGCGAAAGGATCCGTGGATAATATCGAGGAATTGAACCAGGCATACCGGTCAGATTATATTCCGTATAAACTTTATGGAGGAATGAGCAGAGAGATTTATGTCTGCAGCACATTGGAGGGGCTGCAGGAGCTGGATACGGACGATCGTGAAGAATTGCTGAACGGGATCAGCCGTTACTGCAGCTGCAATCCGAAAACGGCAGCATCTGTCTATCTGACAGCAGGGAGCGAACTGATCCGGCTTCTGGCAGATGCCGATGTGGATGAGAAGACCGCTGCCCGGATTCTGGAAAAATACGAAGAGACGGGCAGATTTTCAAAGATTGCTGTCGAACCCACCATAGAGGAAAAGACCGCTGTTCATCTGGTCATGGAAAGGCTGAAGGCATTTTTTCTGCCGGAGACACCTGACATGGAAATGAAAACGGAAACACTGCCGGAATGTCCGGATGACGGGTATGAGGAACAGACAGAAAATCATACTGTTGAACAGACAGAAGATATTTCGGTGAAAGATCACAGCGATACGGCGGCCCGTATGGCTGCTTTATCGTCTGATAAGAAAAACAGAAGCTTTTTATTGAACTTTTTCAGGAAAAAAAGCTGATAATACGAAAAAAGACCGGAGTTGCAGTATGCCAAAAGGTGAAATTTATAAAAGACAGGAATTGAGCAGCTGGATCAGGAGGATCAGACAGAAAAGCGGTATGAGTGCAGCCGCTTTCGGCAATGCTCACTTTCGTTTTGCAGAGAAGAATGGAAAGATGTCAGCAGTCAGCTATAAAAGAGTAGCGGTTTCTTATTGGGAAAACGGAGAGCATCTGCCCTCCTATCCCGAAACGATCGCTTCTCTGGCCATGATGGATTATGATCTGTTCTGTGAAGAGAGGGCTGCCGGAGACGGGAATCTTCGCATGAATTATGTGGTTTCCTGTATGGAAAAATATCTGGGCAGAAAACTGTACTGCAAAAATTTTAAAGATCTGCTGATCCTGGATGCAGCCAGAAATATTTTTCCTCTGGCACAGGTTCCTGAAATATATAATGAGCTGATAGAAATAATTCTGAAAGATACCGAAGAACTGTCGGATGAACAGATCACGGCATTTACGATGAAAAGAGATACCAATACGCTTTTCGCAAGGCTTCTGGAGATGGAAACGCTGGACGAATTAAAGGCAGAGGTGAGAGAAAACAGACATTTTTATTCCATCGGATACCGGGTCGTGGGAAAACGTCTGGAGGCGCTTTATGAAAAGTCGTACCGCAGTTCCAATCATGGCATGGATTTTCTGTCTGCTGTAAGATTTTATGCTCCGGTCTACAGGGATTCGGTCAGGAGACTGACTTCCTATGAGATGGCTGTAAGCCGCCGATGGCTGATCGATTTCTGTCTCCTGCTGCATTTTTGCAGGAATGATCTGAATGATGTTCTTCGAAATGCGCAGTATATGGAATTGTCCGTGCAGCCGGATCATCCGGAATCACTGATTGAAGATTTACCGGGGATCATTACGGGATCGGCCGCATGGTTTGCAGAAGTGGAGAGAAACTTTGTCGGCAGGTTTCATCCGGAAGCAGATTCGCTCCGTGTGATTCTGGAAGACAGTGATTTTTCTCCGGTCCGATTTTTCAGGCTGCAGGAATATACGGAGAAAGAAAAACTCCTGTATGTGATTTCAGTGGGCTGTCTGATTTTATCTTCGGGTGATGCATTTCCTCTTCCGTTATATGTACTGGATTATGCACTTGCCAGACCGGAGATGCGTAAGCTGTTAAAATCCATGGCGGAAGGAAATCTGAAGGAATTTTCCGAAAAATTAAAAGAATGGATCATTCATACTTTTTATTGTGTAACGGGTAATCCGAAAGGAAAGAAGGAGAAAATGTCTGAGGAATGTAATCCTGTTTATGTACTGCTGAAAAAATACTGCAGTGAAATAGACAGGAAAACGGAGCATCCCGGCTGGTATCATTATGGAAAAACCATGCAGGAACTCCGGCTCTGTCTGACAGATGAGTATTCGTTTTATTATGACATCCCGTCAGATAAAGTATCGGTCCTGAAAGAGCGCTGCGGGACAGCGGGTAAATGTCCGGAAGAATATGAACTCATTTTATGGGATCTGGCGTGCGGAAGCTATCTCAGCGCACTTTGTTATACTGTTTTTACAGGATATCTGTATAAAGGCGTTCTTTATCGCGATGAGATTGCTTTTTTAAAATCGGATGATGTTATGATGAAAAGAATGTATCCTGTACTTCGCTTCTTTTTTTCACTGTATCTCGGGAAAAATCCTGTTTATCCCGGTCCGAACGGGGGAATCCTGCTGGAACCGGAAGATAAGAGAGAGGTGAATTTTCCGAGAATGCTGATACAGCTGCTGAGTTATCTGGAATGAAATGGGAAGTGTGTGCAGGAGATATATATAAATACGAAAAACAGGAGGAGTTGCTATGAGAGTATTCATGAATTTTGCAGGAATTCTGCTGATTTGCCTGTTGGCGGCGCTGGCAGTGTTTGCATACAGGTTTTTTATAAATTCAGATCCGGACCGGCTGGAGAATGACCCGGATGTGGATCAGGAGACTCTGGAAAAGGAAAGAAAGAAAACGATCGTACCGGATTTTTTGCAGGGAAAGGGTAAAAAAACAGACGAACAGGAGACCGTACTGATCAATATGCCGGTTCTGTCATGGAAATACCCCGGAAAAGGCTGGGAGAATAAGGAACTTACCAGAGTACATACAACGATCGGCAGAGGAGCGGATTGCGATATCGTGATAAACCATCCCACGGTTTCTGTCCGGCATGCTGAAATTATTATGAAACTGCGTAAGATCAATGCGGAAAAGAAAGGCGCCAGATATTTTCTTTTGAAAAATCATTCAAAAGAAAACCCTGTCAGTTTTCTGAATGCGGAAGGCGGAAAAGATGACTGGAGAGACATTATCAGTTCCATTCCCCTGACCTATTCGGAAAATGCGTTTTTTTTAGGACTGGTAGAGATGCGTATCACGTTTCCGGAAAAGAAACGTGTGCTGAGCGAAGGCCCGGATCTTAGCGAAATGGGAACATGGAAGAACAGGCAGACAGAAGGACAGAGGGATACGCAGACAGCAGAGCCTGCAGAGGAAAATCGGAAAACGCAGGATACTCCGGAAGTGATTGCTGATCCTGAAATCGTCAGGGCACAGCGAAAGGTGATCAGAAGAAGTCCCCGTTCCGGAAATCGTATCTAGCAGGAGGTCATATGGAGAAAAAAACAAAGTTGGATAATATCATCAGGATGCTCCTGTTTCCGGCGGCTCTTGCTGTGATTCAGATTGTTTTTCTGATGATGGCTGTATTTGAGGGGAGAGGAATATTATATCTTATAGTTTCCATTCCGGTATGGTTTTGTGTGGTTTTTCTGTATTTTCTTGCAATATGGCTCACACGCCATGTACAGGAAAAGAAGTTCTCACGCGCAGCACTGCTGATCGTTATTTTCTCAGGAATCCTGATGATGATCGGCTCACTGACGCAGGTGATCCTGATCGGCCATCTGACATGTGAGAGCAATGCTTCCAAATACATCCTTTATGAAATCTATGAGTACGCAAAGGGAGAAGAAGGAACCAGAACGCTTCACACATCTTCCGGCGACATACAGGATGGAACCATCGATACCTTTATATCAGAGGAAACGGCGTCGGAAATCATTGCCATACTGAGGGAACAGGGACTTACCTTTACACATTCGGTCAAAAGTCTGATATCGGAAGAAAATCCTCTCCGGGAAGGAGAAGAGGCTGATGAAAAAGGGTATGTATACAGACAGGAAGAAATCACAGCCAATTATCATATTATGGCTTCCGAGGCAAAAAAAGCCAGAGAGGTTCTGAAGGAATCCGAGCTGTTTCCGGCTTATCAGAATATTCTGGAGGAAGAAACCTGGATCAGGGAACTCAATGCGGCAAAGAATCTGATGTTCAACTACCTGCAGGCGTTGCTGGCGGGGCTTGTCTTTACCCTGTTTCTGTTATTTATGCACGGCCATTATTATGATTACTGGATTGGCTGGCTGGTGCTGATCGAGATTGCAGTATTTGCTGCTCTCCTTATCTTTGGAACCGGTTCCGATGGAGCATCGATCAATCTGGGACCTCTTCAGCCGCTTGAATTTCTGAAACTGATCTATATTTTTGTACTTACAGACCTTTTATGCAAACCGGAAAAAGCAGACTGCTGTTTTGCGGTTCATTTTCCCGGAAGATCCGGCAGAAAGCTGGTTTTCAACCGCTATATTGCTGCAGCGGCCTTTATTGTATTGAATGCACTGGGGTATATGGCATGTGGAGAGCTTGGAACTCTGCTGATCATCGGGTGTATGGGATTGTGTATGTTTATGATATTCTGCGAAGATCGATTATATCGTATCGGTATGTTGGGATGTACGGCGGGAGCATTCGGGCTTCTGGGAGTGATGGGATATTTTCGGATCACGTATCTCGGTGAAAAACTGTACAATCGTTTCCATTATTTTTTCAGTCCGGGTGAATCACCGGAACAGTATGGACATCAGTATATTCAGCTGAAACAGTCGCTGGCCGTATCCGGCTGGTTCGGCACATCGGAACGGTACCGTTTTCATATCTCGCAGGAAGAGAATGATATGGTATTTGCAGCGCTTGTGCAGGCGCGCGGTATTGTTTACGGTATTCTGGTTATTTTCCTGTTCATTGGTTTGCTGATGGTCTCCTACCGCGCGGCACTGCGTGCATCCGATGTTTATTACAGAGGACTTGGACTGGCGTGCTGTTTACTGCTGGGATTTCAGGGACTGATCCATATTTCCTATAATGTGGGGGCATTTCCCATTACCGGAGTACCGCTGATGTATATTTCAGATGGAGGCTCCAATATAGCGGTCAGTCAGGTCATGACCATACTGCTGCTGGTGATTTCATCCAATCATCTGCAGAGAGCGGTCAGTGACGAAGAAGAAGTAGACCGGCTGACCGGAAAAGGAGCAGGAAAACTGATCGGCGTATTAAAGAGAAGCTTCTCGGCGGGCTGGATCCGTTAGAAGTCTTGAAAAACAGAGGAATCCATATGAAGAATAACAGAAAAACACATTTTAATTCAGCGCCTTCCGGTAAAGGAACATATTTAAAGAGAGCGCCTCTGGCGGCGCTGCTGATACTTGTATTATTTTTGACAGAAGTCTTCTTTCTGGTTCGAAATTCATCTGTTTCCGCATCGGTTAACAACGAGGTAGCGTATTATAAACAGGAACTGGAAGAATCAAAAGATAAACAGAATATCGTGATGGGCGATATTTATGACCGCAAAGGCAATGCACTTGTGACATTCAGCGATTCTGTTGCACAGGATCAGGGAACCTATCTGGATCCGTATGTGTATTCACAGACAGTGGGTTACTGCAGAAACGCAGATTCTTACGGCATTCTGGGAAGATACGAAAGTCTCCTGCGGTGGACTGCAGATGAATCGGATACGAAAGGCTGCAGTCTGTTTCTCACTCTGGATCATGATCTGCAGGAAAAAGCATATGAAGCGCTTACCGGTACCATCGGCAAAAACGGAAGGGGTTCCGTGGTGGTGATGAATGCTGATACCGGTGAGATCCTTTCCATGGTATCAACACCTGTTTTTGATGCATCCAATGTTTCAGAAGAAATGGAATGGATGAACGATTCTGAAAAAAGCAATCAGGTCTGGTATCCGCTTTCCAGAATCGGGAATGACACGGCACCGGGCTCTACTTTTAAATTGATTTCCGCTGTTGTTATGCTGGAAAATGGTCTTGGAGATTTTACAACCTCAGATGATACGGTTTATGAAGGAAAGGGTTATACGATCAATAATTATTCCGGTTATGCTGCTGCACAAACCATCGGACTGCAGGAAGCTCTGAGAAAATCCTCCAACGTGTATTTTGTAAAAGCGCTGCTGAATCTGAAGGGACTGGAGGAAAAACTGACGGATAAAGCGAAGAAGCTGTATCTGGGAGAAGCGCTGTCTCTGGATTTCGGCGATATTTCAAGCTCCTGGCCCTATGATGAGGATACCTGGGCGGCAATCGAAAAGACGGCGGGGTTCAATGCGGAATACGAACGGGCCGCCAGTCTGTTTGGACAGTCGGAAATCCGTATGAGCTCCCTTCAGGGGGCGATGCTGGCGGCAGGGCTTATTAATAACGGAGATATCATGACTCCATACATGCTGGAAACAGTCAAAGATTCTTCCGGAAGGACGTATGATCTGTATGATATGATTGACAAGATCAATCAGTCCGCAGATTTTGCAGCTGATTCCGATGCGGCTAATTGTCTGAAAGAAAATGAGCAGGAGGTTACTTCCATCGGAATTCCGGAACCGGCAGCAGAAAAGGGAACCGTACTTTCCAGCCTTACAAGCAGTGAAATCGCCGGGCAGATGATCTCCATGATGCAGTATGCTGCGGTACATCAGTATGGATTTGATGAAAGTCTTGGAGTTGCGGCAAAGTCCGGTACTTCTGAAACAGGACAGAATGCCGGCGGAGGCAACAATGCGTGGATGGTATCGGCTGCGGTGATCAACGGCACCCGGTATGCAGTCTGTATGAACTGGGCGAAAGCAGCAGCCGGTACGCAGGGAAAAGATATGAGGATACCGGTGGAAAGCATCTACCGGTATATAAGAGATACAGGTCTGTAGATTCCTGCTACAGAACCTGTATCAGATCTCGATAGAATTGTTCAAGGGACGGATAGCAGTGAAAAAACTGTTTAAGGTCACTGCTTTGCGTTCCTGCAGTCGGATAGACAGAGAGAAGCTTCTGCAGCAGAGGTCCTGCGGCATGGGCAGGGAGACCGGAGTCTGATTCAAAAAGCCAGAAAAGCTTATTCCTGTAATAAGCCGGAAGCTTCTCCGGTTTTCCGCCAAAGAACAGGGAAGCAGCAAAAACAGCGTAAGCTTCGGTAAGATGGTTCTCAGGCGTGAAAGGATCATCGGTATAAGCAGGAATAGAGCTGCGTATGCAGCTTCTTCTGATCAGGCCGGCATCCAGCCGGAGGTCTGCAGGCGTGTACAGACAGAATGTATGATCAATAAGAGCAAGATCAAAGTCACGATTTAAGATGATAAGATTTCCCGGATTCAGATCCAGATACCAGATGCCGAAAAGAGAGAGGATTCTGAGCATCTGGAAAACCTGAGTACAGATGTGGGTAACCGTCTGTCGATCCAGATAGCGGATGGCTTCACGGGATGCATCAAAATTGCTGCCGTATCGTCTGGAAATCAGTTCGGAATAAAATTCCGACAGCGTGGGTCCTGACAGGAAATCGGTACAGATCAGAGGGCAGCCGTCACAGGGGCTGCAGATCAGTTCTGCTTTGTAGTATCGGGGAAAATAAGAAGCGCGGCCGTTCATGGCTTCTGTCACGCACAGCATGCGTTTCTGCTCTTCTTCATACCACAGGCGGATCTGTGGATCGGAGCCCGTATAGCATTTTAAAAAGTATCGGGGAGCATCTGCGGGGTACTGCAGATAGATTTCCTCTTTTCGCCCGTAGTTTTCATGAACGGGCCTGCACTGGTTGTAATTGATCAGCAGGGACATGGGTGATCCTCCTTACGGCAGTCCTGATTCTGGCAGATCAAGTATAACATCAATTGAAAATTCAGGCAATCATGTATCACAGGAAGCCGTATCAGAACTTCCGGCTCTGAACAGTAATCTGGATATATATATTGCAGACAGAGGTATAAAATTGGCTAATTATAAATGTTTTTATCAGACGCGTAAAGCCGCGGACTGGATCCATGTGGACAATGAAGATTATATGCTTCATACACGTTTTTCCATTATGAATGATACAAGTATCAGCATCATGGTGGTGTCAGACGGAATGGGCGGTCTGGCGGACGGCAAAGGGGCATCCCGGGCCTGTGCGGCGGCTTTTATGACAGCGTTTTACAATGAAATACTTCAGATGTATGTACCTTCGGAAAAAAATTTTACCATGTCTCATTATTGCGACAGGTTAAAAACAGCGGCGGAACATGCATTTACTGCAGCAAATGCTGCTGTATGTGAAAATGCAGAGCCGGGAGTACTGACAGGGGCTACCCTGAGCGCTGCCATCCTTCTCGGGGATTATCTTCTGATCGGCAACGTGGGAGATTCCCCGATATATTTTTATGACAGAGAAAAAGATGCCATGGAAATCGTCTCAGAACTTATGACTCTGGCTGAGGAAGAGTGGAAGATGGGAAAAGTGGAGCGCTTTTCAAAAGCGTATTTTGAGCATGATTATGTACTGACCCACTATATGGGAGAGTACACCACGCTTCCTGTTTCTTTGATCCATTTTGCAAAAGTTGAAAAAGTAAATCCCGGGGATATGCTTCTTCTGTGCTCTGACGGGGCCGTGGGACAGCGTATGCCGGAAGAAATTCTGGAAATTCTGACGGAAGAATATGAGCATCAGGCACTGCAGCGGCTGTTTATGGCGGCGGCAGCAGACAAGGATGATGATCAGACGGCAATCCTTCTGAAATTTACCTAGGAGAGCGGATATGAGATTTGAAAACAGCAGCAGTCATGAAGTATATGAAATCACCTCTTTTTTTACAGAGGAAGATCAGATTCCATATCTGAATGTGAATAAAGGATTCCCCCTCCGGTGTGGAGTCGCTGTAAAAGATAAAAAAGAATATTTTATTAAATTTGTGTTGTTGGGAGAATGCTCGGAAAAATCATTGCGGGAAGCGCAGGCTGCGTTTGAACGGGAGATTCGTTTCCAGATGCGTTATCCTTACATTGTATATGTGGAAAGTCTTGATTTTTACAAACTGAGAATCAGTGAAGAAGAGGAAAAACCGGAATTTTCCGATTTCCTGCAGACTGCGGAGAAACTTGAGAAAAAACAGTCCGGCTTATCTGCTTTGTGTCTTATGGAAGAATATGTTCAGGGAGATCGTCTGGGCGATGTTTATGCGGCAGATGCAGAGGAAGTACCGGAGGAGATTCTTTTCAGACATATGCACCAGCTGCTGAATGGCATGTGTGCGTACTATGACCGCTACCGTACGGATCCGCTGCTGCACAGGGATATCAAGCCGGCTAATGTTATTATAAGCCCGGATCTGAGAAAATGTACTTATATTGATTTTGATATTGCTCATCCCAGCGGAAGTACGGGAACGAAAAGCAGGGGCTTTTTTGGAAAAGGTACACCGGGCTATGCTCACCCCAGACAGACTGCTGCCGGTGCAGGCGTTTCGGACATCCGCATTGATTTTTACGGTCTGGGGATGACATTTTTATATATGCTTACCGGTACGGACTATATGAGAATGGTCACGGGGTTAAGTGAAGAGGAAATCAATAACTGGGAATATCTGACCAGTCCTGTTTATTATCCCTGTCTCTATAAAGTGCAGAGAACAAAGCTTTTGAGAAATGGAAAGCCTGTTTTTCAGGAACCGCGCTATGACGGACTGATCAGTCTGATCGATCAGATGATTGCGGATGATACCGAGACCGGGAAACGGCTCTGCCGGAACCCACGGGAATTACTAAAATATTTTGAAGAATATCTCAGGTCTGTTTACGGAAAACAGTACCGCAGTCTTTTTAAAGACGGGCTGCTTTTATCCGGAAATACGGATGAGGCATGCAAAACGGCTGTGATCCAGGTGTATTCCTACCAGAAGGGTGCGAGGATTATCCGCATGGGGATGAACAGTGTCCTGTCCATTCCGGATGACTGCGGAAAAGAGATGCTGCTGGTCTACACGACGGATCATAAGGTGTTTTATCAGATGACCGGTCAAAATATTGTTCCGGCAGAGAATGCACCGGCTTCGGAAAAAGGCGCCGGTGTCCTGACAGGGCGGGGATTTGAGTTTACAATAGCAGACAGGAAGTATCGTTTGAAACTGGTCAGAATGGTGGAGGAAGAGTAAAGGAACGGTAATACAGCCGGCAGATACGGCGAAAACCGGGATACAGAGGTGTTTAATATGGCGAACAGTTTATTTGATAAAATCATGGGAAAAGTTCCGGCAGCGGAAGAAAATCCCGCAGAAGAAGCTGCGGGGCCGGCAGAGGAAAAAAAAGCAGAGTCGGTAAAAGAGGAACGAGAGGAACTGTCAGAAGAAGAAACGGCGGAACCGGAAGCAGAAGAAACTGCAGAACCCACAGCTGAGGAAATTGCAGAATCGACAGCAGAGGAACCAGCAGAACCGATGGAAGAAGAACATGAGGAAGCTTCGGAGGAGAATCTGCAGGTTCCTCATAGGGATGTAAGTGAAATTCTGAACAGTATGCTGGGGACTGCGGGGAAGACAAAGGTGGCAGAGAAACCGGCTCCGGCAGAAAAAACTGCCCCGGCAGGAAAGAGAGAAGCTGAGGCGGGGCCGTCTCAGGTGATCCTGATCGATCTGATACTGGATAACACGATTTCCATGAAGATTTACTACAAAGTATTGTATAATAAATTATTTGACCTGATAAATGGAATTCACAAAGCGGCTAAAAAGGCCGGGGGTAATGTAAAAATACGTTACGGAATTACATATATCCGCGCCGGTGAGCCCATTGCGGAAACAGATTTTTCAGATGATGGTTTTACGGATAATGTGCTGGAGATCATGGAAAAGTTAAAAAATATCACATTTTCCGGCGGTGCGGATAATGGACGGGAAAATATCAACGGGGCGGTCCGGATGTCGCTTGAAAAGCTGCGGACAGCAGATACGGGAAATACCCGGTGCGGGATTTTACTGTTTACGGATTCCATGCCTGAGGAAGAAGACATGGCTCCGGATTTCAGAGACCTGGCAGATCTGCGTTTTGCCCGCTGCTTTGTAAATGACGACAGAGATTATCTTCCTGAATTCCGGACGGTGGATCATGATGGGAAAACGGATCCGCGTCTGGTAAATGATACAAAAATCAATACATTGGAATATTTCCTGAATGAAGATGCGGAAAGAATGATACCGGAAGTGATTTCGGAGATTCTGGAGCAGGTTTCTGTCAGTGTGAGATAACAAAGGAGCAGCGTATGGATTGGTTTGAAACAGCAATGGAATCGGAACTTTTCAGCGAACCGGAGGAGAACGGAGAGCGGTATCTTCTGATGTGTCTGTTAGCGGATAAAAAATCCGGAGAATGCAGGATCAATGAATTTCTGTATCAGCTGCAGGATCAGCTGAACCGGATTTCCTCAGAGGGGAATGTTCTGTTTCATAAAGCTTTTGTTTACGGAGACGGCAGAGTCTGTATCAGAGATTTTTCAGAAACAGAGGAACAGGAAATTTACTACGCAGATGCCTGTTCGGAACCGGTTCCCGATTCCCATCTTCTGATTATTGCAGACCGGGCTGCAGAACGTTTTCTGGCCGACAGGCCTTCTGCAGCGGCATCGTTCCTGCTTTTGATCATCAGAGAATCGGAGTACGGGACAGAACGGGCGTCTGAACTTACATTGAGAAATTATTATTCAGATAAAAAGGTCGGATATCATCTGGCTTTTGCGGGCAGCCGGATCCAGGGAGACTGGCTGGAGCAGTTTGTGAAAAAACAGGAGGGGAAAGTTTTCTCCTTTGAAGAAACAGAAAAACTGATAAATTATATTCGGAGTTGATGTGCGATGGCAATTTATTTACAGTGCAGGGAAGAAATATTACGGGATCTGCTGGTGAGGACAGAAATGGTTCTGTATGAAGGGAAAGGAAGTCTGGACGGATATGCTTCCGGACTTTCTGAAAATGTGCGCAGGCAGGCGGAAGCCGTCTATACAGTAGTGGGCAGTATGATAACCGGAGATGATGAGCAGGACGGAGAAATGATTATCGGGGAATGGTTTCCCTACGATGCTGCGGCAGTAGTAAATATGAAAAAAATCCCCGGCAGACTGCAGGCACCGGCGGCCTATTGTCTGGCTGTGTTCCATGAAGCCGGCCTTCATGGACTTCTGATACCGGCAAAAGGTGATCTTCTGGTTGGTGTCTGGCTGTATCGGGATTATGACTACGATCAGCCGATCATCCGGTCACAGGAGCTGCTTGAGGATGCCTACGATAAAGGCGGAATGCTTCTGGCATTTTCCTGTACGGCCATGCTGATGAAAAAAACATTTTCGGAAGCTGTGAACGATGGATGCCGTATATTGAAGGATTATACCTGTGCTGTAGATATGAATCTGGAAAACAGAGACGTACCGGGCAGTATTTACAGAATTTTTGAAAAAGAAGAATGCAGAGAAGAGATTATTTCCGGGACAGGCATGAAATCTGTTGAAACTGACAGCAGCAAAGAAGAAGAGAACTGGATCCTGCAGGCTTTCAGAGATGGATATCAGGAGGAAAAGGTGAAGACTGCTCCGGCTGCTGCGGATATGGCGTGCTGCCCGTTTTCCGGTGCATTTTCTCCTGTACTGTCGGCAGTCATCGCCTCACCGCTTGGTCTTGTAAGCACATCGGAAAAGCAAAAAAATGAGATTCTGACGGGCCTGATGGAAACTTATCTGGCAAACCGGAAAAAGCTTCTGGTGGTTTCCGGCCGCGAACTGAATGACCGGGCTTTTGAACAGCTGAGAAAAGATGGTTTTGACCGTTTTATCTGGCATGGAGAAGCAGATGAAACAATAGATACTTATGCGGTTTCCCTGAATGGCTCCGCTTCCCGGGAGATCAGCAGGAAAATGAGCCTTTTGCAGAAACGATATGAAGAAAACAGCAATAAGCTCAACCGTTATCTGGAAATTCTTGAAAGCGGGACAGTAGAGGATATGACATTGATCAGCCTGCTGGAAAAGGCCTCTGACACGGAGGACAGCAGATTTCATGCCGTATTCAGCAATACAGAGAAGAAAACAGTATTCGGTACGGATCTGCGAAGGCTTTTCGGTCCGTATGTACAGGCCTGGAGAGACTGCTGTTACATGCTGCCGGATGGCAGTGTCGGCTTTGACCTTACTTCATATTCGCAGGACGAAATTGCACAGCTGAAGGAAATGCTCTGTGCTTCCGAGGTGGTCATTACAAGATTTCTGGAAAAACTCAATGAATACGGCTATGCAGTGAAAAAAATTTACCAACCTGATGGCGGGGAATCCCGGAAAGAGTATTTCAAGACGGTGATGGCAATCAATGATTTCATGATTGCCTGTGTGGATCTGCAGAATGCAGCTGATGCGGACGAACTGCCTGAAGCAACTCCGGAAGAGGAACAGGAGGTAAAAGATTATCAGGAGTATCTTTGTTACCGGGAAATCCATGAGGCAGCGGGAAATATGGTCGATTTTTCACAGGCTGCTTCCATGGATGGGGAGGCAGTGGAAAAACTGCAGGAAATTACGGAGCGGTTGACGAAATCCGGGCTTGACACGGTCAGCATTCCCATTCCGAGGCAGATGGTTAAAGATTCTCAGGAACTGGAAGAACTGCTTCGCAGCCATAACATCTATACCTCGCAGGAATCTCTGAAATGCAGGGCGGGCGCCGGAAAAAATACGGTTCTGAAAGCGCTTTGCGGGGCATTTGCCCGGCCGGAACTGATAAAGAAGTATGCCGGCGGAAGTCCTTTTGAGGAGGTATTTGCCTTCTGGAAGGACTGCGCTTCCGGGGAGGGATATCTTTTCTGGCTTCAGAAGGAACTGGTGAAATACTATACGGCTTTCAGAGCCTGTTCAGGGATAGAAAAAGAAACCAAAGCTCTGATTGATGGAATGATGGACTGCATGACCGATCCTGAGAAAAAGATGACAGACAGTCAGCAGCAGCTTCTGGATCAGGCTGTTGAACTGTTTACGGATTATTATACACCCTTTCATGAGATGGAAAAAGAAATTTTCGGATTCCTGAACCTGTCCTATAAAGAATTTGACAGGATATTTCCCGAACGCATGCTGATGGAATTTATACTGGAGTGGAAGGAAATGCTGGAAACAGACCGGCAGTATGAGAACTATATTCATGAAAGCGCAGCTCTGGAACGCCATGACCTGAACCGGATCATGGAACAGATAAAGACATACGGCATGACACCGGAGGAAGCGGAAGAAGAATTTAACCGTTTCTGGATCAGAGGAGCAGCAGTATACTGGAGTGAACAGCTGGGCTTTGATTATGTAGATTATGAAATGACATCGGAAAGTCTGAAAAATTCGGAGAATCAGCTTCTTTCCGTAAAAAATACAGAGCTGTTCAACAGGCTTCTGGAAGAACGGAAGAAGATCATTCAGGAGCATCCGGAACTGATATCGGAAAAAGAAGCAGCAGCGGAACTTTTTAACCGGGACGCAGACCTGTTCCTGTCTCTCTATCCGGTAATCATGATAAAGCCGCAGGCTGCTGCAGACATCAATGCAGCAGAAATCTGTGCAGCAGAAATCGGTGCGGTTTCCGGCTCTGTATTTGACCGGTTGATCCTTGCTGACGGAGAAGCAGTCCCCTTTTCACAGGTTACCGGTTTGATCGGGAAAACAGAACGTCTGACCATTCTCTCTCCGAAAGAAATGCTCCGGGAAGAAGCAGACGACCGGGAATCAGCAGCACACAAAGCCCTGCGCATGGGCATCCCCGTTATCCGTGAAGAAAGACAGCATCCGTGAAGAAAGATAAGGGACAATACAGGAAGAGGCAGGAAAAACCATGGAAGATACAGAAAAACTGATAAAAAATTATACAGAATACATGACGCTTTCCGCACTGCCGGAAGAGGTGATCCGGCAGTGCAGCAGCAGCCGGTCGGGGGCGGAACTTCTGAAAAAAGGACATGAATTCCTTCAAAATGGGGAAGCAGAAAAAGCAGTGGAATGTTACAGAAAAGCAGCTGAAAAAGGCGAAAAGGATTCTTATTTTGCCCTGAGTATCTGCTATGAACGTGGCATTGGAGTACCGGTTGATCAGGAGCAGGCAGCTGCTATGCTTAAAATCGCTGTCAGACTGCGGAAATGGGAGATGTATGAAGCGATGGGAGCGGAGGCCTGTGATAACCGAAAGAGAAGCAGAAACCTGCTGGATCGTGAATTTATGAATATTCTTTTTTCTGCTGAGAAAAAAGAAAGAATCAAAAGAATTGTATTTGGAAAAAAAGTCAGCGAACAGGCTTTTTACGGTTATTATAAAGACATTTCTGCAGACCGTGATGAATCTGTAATTGGATGGGTAAAAAACAATACGACACTGCATATTGAGGCAGATGGAATGGTGACTGCACCGGAAAACTGTAAATCACTATTTTCAGGCATGAATATTGAATGTTTTGAGTGTAATGATGCATTTGACACGGGGAATGTAACCAATATGGAGTATATGTTCAGTGAGTGTTCAAATCTGGAAGAATTGGATTTAAGCGGATTTACCACGGAGAATGTTGTCAATATGAGACATATGTTCAGCAGGTGTTCAAACCTGGAGGAATTGGATTTAAGCGGATTTACCACGGAGAATGTCATCAGTATGGAAAGTATGTTTGACGGGTGTGGGCACCTGAAAAAACTGAATTTAAGCGGATTTACTGCGGAAAACGTTACCGATGTAAGCTATATGTTCAATGGGTGTTGGAAAATGGAAGAACTGGATTTAAGCGGATTTCATATGGAAAATGTAAAAAATATGAGATGTATGTTTTATTGCTGCAGTAATCTGAAAAGCCTGGATCTAAGCGGAGTTACCGCAGAGAATGTCACCAATATGAGGTACATGTTTGATGGGTGCAGAAATCTGGAAGAACTGGATTTAAGCGGATTTTATATGGGAAATGTAAAAGATATGAGCCGTATGTTTGCTGATTGTGAAAAACTCAAAAAACTGAATTTAAGCGGATTGGATATCGGAAAAGTATTATACAAAAAAGATATGTTTACCGGCTGCGATTCTCTGCCCGAGCAGTATAAGCAGCTGTAACACAGCAGGAAGGAAACACGGCTGTTTCGGCAGTCAGACAGTACGGAAAAGACAGGCGACAGGAGAAAAACATGGAAGATACAGAAAAACTGATAAAAAATTATACAGAACATATGACGATTTCTGTCCTGCCGGAAGATGTGATCCGGCAGTGCAGCAGCCGGTCAGGAGCGGAACTTCTGAAAAAAGGACATGAACAGCTTCAAAAAGGAGAAGCAGAACAAGAAAAGAAAAAGGGAAAGAGCAATATATTGGATCGTGAGTTTAGAAAGATACTTTTTTCAGATGAGGAAAAAGCGGAAATCAAAAGGATTGTATTCGGAAAAAGAATCAGTGGTCAGGTTTTTACGAGTTATTATAAAGACATCTCTGCAGACCGTGATGAATCTGTAATTGGCTGGGTAGAAGATACGACG
>JAQYDI010000084.1 GCA_028724245.1 Lachnospiraceae bacterium | reverse complement strand
CGGCATGGAAGATGCCTTCGGGGAATCCGGTCCCGCAGCGGAACTGATCCGCAAATACGGGCTGGATGCAGAAGGAATCTATCGGAAGATAAAAGCAGAGATTGGGTGAAGATAGGTTAAAACTTCGTCCGGGGGGAGCGGGAGTAAATGAGGCGGAGCTGCAGGTTTTCTCCGGCTCCGATCGGCGGGAGTTTTAATATGAGGGGGAGCGACGTATTGTGGTATTCTGCCTCACAATCGCATTGCCCGGCCGAAGTTTGAATAGTAATAAAAACTTGATATTGGGGTCAAAACCATAAATAAAATTGCCCCTATTCCTATAGCACCTTGAAAATTTCATATTTCGTAGTATACCGCCGGACTTTTGGGGATATATTCAAGGGAATTTCTTCCCTCGTTTTATGCAAGTAGTGGATTTTGGGCATAGTTTCCCAGACCCTTCACATAATTGAAGAGTTTTCGGAAATTCAATGCTGCTATTTTAGAACCAAAAAAGAACTTTCCACGCTGTTTTCCACGGGGCAGCTTTTCCAAATGGTAATTCTTCCGTATATTTGACGGAACAGTTTCTACTCCATTACGGAGCCTTGCATAATCTTTGAATTCTTCTCTGCTCATGTTTCGCTGGATCTTTGCACGTTCATGCGCTGCTTTCGATGTTATGATCTTTGCAACCCGCTTAAAAATCCTTGGCTTGCATTGATCCTGATACGGACAATTGGCACACTGTTCATGCAGAAAGGAAACCACACACTGATTGCTTTGCTTCCTGTAAGAACAGCTTTTCGGTGCATAGCCGGCCGGACAGCGGAGGACTTTTGTTCCTTCTTCATTGAATTCGAAATCAGCAAGGATATCCGGAGCCGGCTTCCCTGTCAGGCTTGTGGTGATCAATTCTACGTTTTTATCAGCTGCAAGCTGTGTGTTTTCTGTTCCGCTGTATGCTCCATCTGCCACTATAACCGTCTGTTCTTCCTGTTTTTCCATCTGTTTGAGATGATCCTGGATAAACTGGCTGTCACTGTGGTTATTCTGGGCATACTGGTATTCTGTTATGACCGAACCATTTGCTCCGACAGATTCCTCGAAATTGGCCACATATCCCCGGTGCTCTTTTCCTGCTTTGCTGCGGAATGTCGCTTCCGGATCGGATGGATTCTGCAGCATGGATGATCCCATCCCTCCGTCTTCTTTTGTGCGGAGTCTGCGTGTTTCATTTTCAACGATGGTCTGCTCTGACAGGCATCTGACAAACAGATCATACTCTGTTGAATCATTGTAACCAGACTCACACAGAGCAAGAAGTTTATCTGCATCCGTTAAGAGCTGTTTCATGCGTTCATTTCCATCAGTACTGCGCTGATGATAGATCACCCTGTTAAAATCGTCAGGATCGATATAATGTTTCAGATCATCAGGCAGAACGGAGTCATTTATCTTATTCACATGCACCGCCAGTTTTGCAATGCAGGTGTATATCAGTTCCATCCGGCTGAGTTTGCGTATGTTGGATTCGATCATCATGGAATCCATGCGTCTGATCTTTCCGCTGATCCCCATCAGCTTTGCGATGGAAGCACTTAAATCCTGCACGCAGTCGTGGTAGAGATCCTTGTTGTGAAGTGTCTCATAATCATAACACCGCTTACGGAAGCGGCTCAGGGTCTTGTCACTCAAAGGCTGTTCTTCAAAACTTGTTGTGTGCAGAGCGTACTGGATCCGATAGTCCAGCATAAGATTTTCGACCATCTCATCATCCGAATAATCAAACAGTTCTTTGATGATGAGTGCACCAACGATCACATTAACCGGAGTATTCGGTCTGGAAGCCTTATCACTGTATAAAACAGAAAAACGCTTTTCATCAATGGCCGGGAATATTTCATCGGCAAAGACTTTTGCCCAGGATTTTTCCAGTGCTTTTTGTTCCCTGGCGGTTAACCCGAAAAAACTATCTGTTAACGACATTTGCTGACAAGAATTTTCTTTGAATGACATAGAGAGTACCTTCTTTCCTGAGATATCTCTATTATACAGCAAATAAATCATTTCGGCGAATATTTACTACAATATATATGAAATTTTCAAGGTGCTATAGA
>JAQYDI010000083.1 GCA_028724245.1 Lachnospiraceae bacterium | reverse complement strand
AAAGAAATATGAAGCTCTTGTAAAACGTCGTGGTAAGAAAAGAGCCATTATCGCCATAGCCCGTATGATTCTTACTGCTATCTACCAGATGCTGTCTACTGGTGAACAGTGGAATCCGAGCGATCTTTACAAAATCGATATACCTGCACCTCTAGTTGAAAAACAAAAGGCTAAGGCTATCAAGCAAGCTAAGAACCTGTTGCAACGAGAAGGAATACTTACTCCAGATGAACCATTAGCATCTTGATCTAATATGCCAAATATATAACACTTTAAAAGTTGCCTACCTCGACAGCTTATTTAAGTGCGCCTATTTACGGCTGTCCTCTACTTTCTTTCACACTATACCTCCTCGATTTATACAAAAAAAGGTTCACGCACCAGACGTGAACCTGAAATAGCGGAAGGGAGATTCGAACTCTCGACACTACGGGTATGAACCGTATGCTCTAGCCAACTGAGCTATTCCGCCAGGATGGGGCCTACAGGGCTCGAACCTGTGACCCTCTGCTTGTAAGGCAGATGCTCTCCCAGCTGAGCTAAGACCCCATTATACATCAGCACGCTTTCCTGAAAGCCTTTCGCTGAATGCCTGTTTAGTATATCCTTTGTTCGCTAAAATGTCAAGGACTTTTTCAGAAAAAATTTATATTTCGGGAAAAAAGTTTCCGAAAAATTTATTATGAATCTTTTAAGGTGTATGATATACTGGTAAGAGTAATGGAAAAAGAGAAGATAGAATGACGGGAACTGCCGGAACTGACATGATATCGGTTCCGTACGGCTTCTGGCAGCAGAGATAACTGATTCTGGCATGGAGAGATAAATCATGGAAAAGTACTATTTTATTATTAATCCGCTGGCTTCTTCAGGGAAAGCCGCGGTTGTCTGGCGGGACTGCAAAAACTATCTGGACAGACATCATGTGGAGTATGAGGCCTTTATGACTTCATACGCAGGGCATGCAACGAAGCTGGCAGCAGATCTGACCGGCGGCAGTGAGAGAACCAGAGAAAAAAACATAGTGGTGATCGGCGGCGACGGCACTTTGGGAGATGTGGTCAGCGGGGTTAATATTTCGGCTCAGGCAGCCATTGCATTTATCCCCGGAGGGTCGGGCAATGATTTTTCCAGAAGCAATCATCTGTCACGTCATGCAGTGAGACGTCTGAAGCAGGTTTTAAAGCGCAGAAAGATTGCATGGCTTGATTACGGGGTGATTTCCTATATTCAGGGGGAACTGCAGCAGAGGCGTTTTATTGTCAGCAGCGGTCTGGGGCTCGATGCCAGAATATGCGAGGGCGTTCAGATCAGTCCCATGAAGGGATTTTTCAACCGGCTGCATCTGGGCAGGATGGCGTATATCGGTGTGGGGCTCCGGAAGATAGTCACAGAAAGCCCATTCTCTGTGCAGGTCGTTCTTGATGGCACAAAAACACTGGATCTTAATCAGGTCAGATATATTTCAATTCATGTACAGCCGAGAGAAGGGGGAGGATTTCGCATGGCTCCCCGGGCAGATGGGCAGGATGGGCAGTTTGATCTCTGTATTGTTACTTCCGCAAGCAGACTGTATTTGGTGAAGGTGCTGATTTACGCTTTGTTTGGGAGACATATCAGACTGAAGGGCGTACATACATTAAGATGTACCACAGCGACTTTTCGGACAGATCAGAATGTTTGTGTACATACAGATGGAGAAATATGTGGACATTTGAACGAATTTAACGTATTATGTGAGAGGCGTAAATTAAAAATGATTCTGTAGCTGTTCATGGCGGCAGCGTTTTCGACACGGAATTCTGAACGAGCGCAGCTGTGCAGAGTTGAAAGAGGGGTTATTATGAACTGGAAAAACCTGCGGGAAAGAGCAGGTAAAAAGCCATGGGTATTTCTTTATATGCTGATTTATTTTCCATGGTTTTTTATTCTGGAACATGTTGTACAGGACAGGTATTATCTGATTGAGTGCAGACTGGATCACATACTTCCTTTCTGTGAATATTTTATTGTGCCGTATCTGTTCTGGTTTGTCTATGTGGCAGGAAGTTTTTTGTGGTTTATGCTGAAAGAAGACGACAGCATGTTTTACCGTTTTTCAGCGGTGATGTTCGGAGGCATGACCATAGCGTTGATTATTTACACGCTGTTTCCCAATGGAATTCATCTCAGACCTGATCTGGATGCATCCCGTAACCTGTTTACATGGCTTACTTCGCTGATCTATAAGGCAGATACCTGTACGAATGTATTTCCGAGTCTTCATGTATATACCAGTGCGGTGATTGCCATATTCTTTTCAAAGAGCAGGCTGGTCAGGGAAAAACCGGGGATGAAGTATGTACTGTATGCGGCCAGCGGACTGATTATTCTGTCTACGGTCTTTTTGAAGCAGCATTCGGTGCTTGATATGATAGCCGGCAATGTAATGGCCTGGGCGCTGTGCAAGATGGCTTTTGTGGAAGAGGACGAGGAAGAAGCTGTACGAAAGAACAGAAGGGGGCTTGTACCCCGGTAGAAATATATTTTGAAACACACAGTGTTTTCGAGGTTGGCTCTGAATAGTTACCAAATATGAGATGCAGCATAAGGGGACTGCCGGTCACTTGAATAAAACCGGCAGTCCCTTTTTACATCACTGCTTTTTTGGCTGTTCCTGAATATATTTGTTGTAGAAATACTGGATCACGTCTCTGCGTTTTACGATTCCGATAAATGTATCATCATCATCTACCACCGGAACGAAGTTCTGATACATGGATTTTTTAAATACTTCTTCCACGGTCTCGTTGATACGGATCGGTTCGTAGGTTCTTCTGACATCAAGAGAGTCGATGGTATCTTTTTTCGCACGGCTGATATCGTAGTTATACCGGTTTTTGATATTGTAAAGCAGATCGCCTTCTGTAATAATACCGGAGTACTTGCCGTTGGCATCGATCAGAGGAACAACGGCGTAGCGGTATTCTTCCATGATATCAAGTGTCTCCTGAAGTGTTGTATCGGTTCTGATATAAGCCAGTTCACTTTTAGGCGTTAAAAAAAATAAAATATTCATAATTAATGCTCCTTCTGCATCTTATCTGGGGAACTTTGTAATTTTATTATACAATAAATACCGGAATGCGCCAATTATGAAAATATATATTTTATATAAAAAATTTGTTAAAAGTTACTGTCTCAGGCCGAAGTCCAAACAGTAACCCTCAAGCCCCAAGAACCGGGTTGACAAATCAGGTGAAATTGCATACAATCATAATGAATAAAAAAAGGCAGTGAAGGAAAAGAGTAGTTCTGATTCCGGTTCGAAAGAGAGGGATGCCATCGGGTGAAAGCATTCCGGATACGGGTCTGAATGAAGTGCGTTCCTGAGCCGGTTCGGTGAAGTCAGAGTGCGGGATCAGGTGTTGATTCCGGTCAGGGAGCAGTAGCCGGGTCCGTTTTCCGCGTTAAGGAGAAGAGGAAGAAGCAGAAGTTTTTTGCTGACTGTTTCTTTGAATAAGAGTGGAACCACGTATAATCGTCTCTTGTGTGCACATGCATACAGGAGATTCTTTTTTTAAGAGGAAAGTATTATGAAACTGATTGATTTTATTCAGGAAGAAATTGCTGTCATCCGTGACCGGGATCCGGCGATTCATTCAAACATGGAGGTGTTTCTGTATCCTTCATTTCATGCAATCATCCGTTACCGGATTGCCCACAGATTGTATGAGAAAAAGCATTATTTTCTTGCAAGGTGGATATCCCAGCGGGCGGCACATGTGACGGGAATCGAGATTCATCCGGGTGCGAAGATCGGTAAAGGGCTGTTTATCGACCATGGTCATGGTGTGATCATCGGGGAAACAACGGAGATCGGCGATAACTGCACTCTTTATCAGGGTGTGACTCTGGGTGGTAACGGTAAGGAGAAAGGAAAGCGTCATCCTACCATCGGCAATAATGTGATGGTAAGCGCGGGAGCCAAAGTTCTGGGGTCTTTTACCATTGGAGATAATGTCAAGATCGGTGCCGGTTCGGTGGTGATCAATCCGGTTCCGTCCAATTCTACTGTAGTCGGTGTGCCGGGGCGCGTGGTTAAGCGCAATAATGTACGCCTGCCCCAGCAGGATCTGAATCAGACCGACCTTCCGGATCCTGTCATTCAGGATCTGCAGCAGCTGCGTACAGAACAGGCGCGTCTGCGGGCTGATTATGAAAAACTTGAAAAGCAGCTTGGTCTGCTGTCGAAAAAGAATAAACAGAATAATAGAAGAGGAGCAGAAAAATGAAAATCTACAATACTCTGACACGTCAGAAGGAAGAATTCGTTCCCATTGAGGAGGGAAAGGTACGCATGTATGTGTGCGGCCCCACAGTTTACAACTATATTCATATCGGCAATGCACGTCCCATGATCGTATTTGATACGGTAAGACGGTATTTCGAATATAAGGGGTATGAAGTGAATTATGTATCCAACTTTACCGATGTGGATGATAAAATCATCAAAGCGGCAATTGAGGAAGGTACTGATGCACAGACGATTTCCCAGCGCTATATTGCAGAATGCAAAAAAGATATGGAGGCCATGAATATCAAACCGGCAACGTATAATCCGCTGGCAACGCAGGAAATCGACGGTATGATCCGGATGATTTCCACGCTGATCGAAAAAGGTCATGCATATGCGGCTGAGGACGGAACCGTATATTTCAGAACCCGTTCTTTTGATGAGTACGGCAAGCTGTCCCATAAGAAACTGGATGATCTGCAGGCGGGTCACCGGGAAATCAAGGTGACCGGAGATTCCACCAAGGAAGATGATTTCGATTTCGTTCTCTGGAAACCGAAGAAGGAAGGCGAGCCCTTCTGGAAATCCCCCTGGTGTGACGGACGTCCCGGATGGCATATCGAGTGTTCTGTTATGGCAAAGCATTATCTTGGGGATGAAATCGATATTCATGCCGGCGGCGAAGATCTGATCTTCCCGCATCATGAGAATGAAATCGCACAGAGCGAATGCTGCAATGATAAAACATTTGCACGCTACTGGATGCATAATGGTTTCCTGAATATTGACAATAAAAAGATGTCCAAATCTCTGGGCAATTTCTTTACGGTGCGTGAGATTGGAGAAAAGTATGATCTTCAGGTACTGCGTTTCTTTATGCTGAGTGCGCATTACAGAAGTCCGCTGAATTTCAGTGCAGAATTGATGGAGGCCAGCAAAAACGGCCTTGACCGTATTCTGACAGCCGTTGAGCGCGTGAAAGAAAAGGCGGAAAAGGCAGCCGGTGAAATGACTGCGGAAGAACAGAAGATCATTGACGAAGAAATGACTGCCCTGGTACGCAAGTACGAAGAAGCCATGGAAGATGATTTCAATACAGCTGATGCGGTTTCTGCCATTTTTGAACTGGTTAAGCTGATGAATACCGCCGTAACAGATGAAACATCAAAGGCATTTGACCGGGCACTTCTGGAAGAAGTAGAAAGACTGTGTGATATTCTGGGTATTATTACCGAGAAGAAAGAAGAACTGCTGGATGCAGATATTGAAGCTTTGATTGAAAAACGTCAGGCAGCCAGAAAGGCGAAGGATTTCGCACTGGCGGATCAGATCCGTGATGAACTGGCTGCAAAGGGCATTCTCCTGAAGGATACCAGAGAAGGTGTTAAATGGACGAAGGCGTAAAGAACGTGGTTTCTGAAGTCAGGAGTTCCAGAGGCAGGGATTCTGCCGACATGAGTTCTGAGGTCAGGAGTTTCATTGAAGAGGCAGAGGAGGCCCTGGGGCTGACTCTGCCGGATGTCCGCAGTTATTCCGGTCTTTCTCTGGCATTTATCGGGGATGGAGCGTATGAACTGGCAATCCGGACGCTGATCATCAGCAGGGGCAATACGCAGGTTAATAAAATGCACCGGCAGTGCAGCGAACTGGTGAAGGCGCCTGCACAGGCGGCCATGATCCGGGCTGTATTCGATCAGCTGACGGAGGAGGAGCAGGCGGTATGCAGAAGAGGGCATAATACAAAGCCACATACGAAAGCCAAAAATGCAACGGCAGACGATTATCTGTGGGCAACCGGTCTGGAAGCGCTGTGCGGCTGGCTGTATCTGAAACATGATCAGCGCCGCCTGATGGAAGTTATCAGGACAGGACTTCTGGCAATCGGTTATGAATTATAGGGATGGGAGTGTTCTATGAGATACGAAGAATCAATCATTGAAGGCCGCAATGCGGTACTGGAGGCGTTCCGCTCGGGAAAAACCATTGACCGTCTGTTTGTTCAGGACGGATGCAAGGACGGACCGGTGCAGACGATTGTAAGGGAAGCGAAAAAACATGACACGATTATCCAGTTCGTGAAGAAAGAACGTCTTGACCAGATGTCGGAGACCGGGCATCATCAGGGGGTAATTGTCTATGCTGCTGCCTATTCCTATGCGACGGTGGAGGAAATTCTTCAGGCGGCGAAGGACAGCGGGGAACCTCCTTTTCTGATCCTGCTGGACGGCATTGAAGATCCTCATAATCTGGGTGCGATCATCCGTACAGCCCATCAGGCGGGGGCGCATGGCGTGATCATTCCCAAGCGGAGGGCAGCAGGACTGACAGCAGCTGCAGCCCGTACATCGGCCGGTGCACTGAATTATATGCCTGTAGCCAAAGTGACCAATCTGAAAAAGACGATGGATGATCTGAAGAAAGAAGGTATCTGGTTTGCCTGTGCCGATATGGCCGGCGATACCATGTATCAGGTTGACCTGAAAGGTCCCATCGGTCTGGTGATCGGCAATGAAGGGGAAGGCGTAAGCAGACTGGTGCGCGAGGCCTGCGATATGTATGTGTCCATTCCCATGAAAGGGAAGATTGACTCCCTCAATGCGTCTGTAGCTGCCGGAATTCTGGCATATGAAGTTGTACGCCAGCGCATGGGATGATGGTGAACATATGGCAGAATACTTACTGGTAGACGGATACAATATTATTTTCTCATGGCCGGAGCTGAATGAATTTGCAGAAAACGGCAATCTGGATGCTGCCCGCATGAAACTTATGGAAATGCTGTCCAATTATCAGGGGTACTATCAAAGTACGGTCATTCTGGTCTTTGACGGTTATAAAGTGAAGAATAATCCGGGCACCGTGGAAAAATACCACAATATTTATGTTGTCTATACCAAAGAAGCAGAAACAGCAGATCAGTATATAGAGAAAACCAACGGTTCTCTGGCGCGGGCCAATCAGGTAAGGGTGGCCACATCGGACAGGCTGGAGCAGGTGATCATTCTGGGACAGGGGGCAACCCGGGTCAGTGCCCGGGAGCTTCAGAAGGAGATGGAAGAAATGAAAAGGGAGATCCGCAAGGATTATCTGCACCGTCCCCAGCTGAAGCGCAACAGTTTCATTGACAACCTGGATCCGGAGATCGCTGCGGTTCTGGAGCAGATGCGGCTCACGGAAGATCCCAAGGAACCGCCCGCCGGCGTGAAGAAAAAAGCGGAACAGCAGAAACGCAGCAAAACGAAAAAGAAAAAGTAAATTTTTGCAGTTGCAGAAATAATTTAAAAAAAATAAAATTTTTCAAAGAAAACTGTTGACAAACCAATATGGATGTGCTAAAATTCCTAACTGTGAGTGACAGAAATCACTTAGCAAGAGACGCTGACGTGGCACAGGTGGTAGCGCACCTCATTGGTAATGAGGAGGTCGGCAGTTCGAGTCTGCTCGTCAGCTCTGTAGAATCAGCATTCCATGTGGATGCTGATTTTTTTGTATACTTAGGAAACTGCGTTTCCTATTATACAAAAACGCTCCGCGGGGATCGCACTGCGGCGGAAAGGAAGATGTCACTGAAGTGACCCGCCGCAATAACAGCTTTTTTTGATTTTGTTTTCTGTATAATTGTAGATTAATCATGAATATATAATCAGACTGTTATCAAATGCAGTTTGCGAAAATGAAAGGATTTTAGTAATGAAAAGACCATTAATGTTTTTACTTGTATTCAGTTTGCTTTTTTCGCAGGCAAATACAGTATATGCTGCGGGACAGATTGTACAGGAGAATCAGGGAGCAATACAATCAGATTATGAAGAAGAATCCCCGGAAAGTGACGAAGGATCATCGGGAAGTGCGGAAGAAGAATCACCGGGAAGTACGGAAGAGGAATCCCCGGAAAGTGACGAAGGATCATCGGGAAGTGCGGAAGAAGAATCACCGGGAAGTACGGAAGGGGAATCCCCGGAAAGTGAAGAGGAATCATCAGGAAGTACAGAAGAGGAATCATCGGCAAGTGCGGAAGAGGAATCATCGGCAAGTGAAGAGGAATCATCGGCAAGTGCGGAAGAGGAATCATCGGCAAGTACAGAAGAACCAACAGAAGGTACGGAAGAGGAACAGTCGGATGAACCGCAGATTATAAACAATACAATTACAATTTCTGTTAAAAATGGTGAAAATATAGCCTGTAAACTTGATCTGGCTCTGAAAACAGCAAGAGAACATGCGACAGATACCGGCCCGATTACGGTAAAGGTCCCTGAGGGAGAATATAACCTTGAAAGCAATCTGCATATTTACAGTAATACAATTCTGGATGTCCGGGGAGTTACCCTGAAATGCATATGTACCCAGAAAAATATGTTGATGAGTGGTACCAATGGATCGTATAAGGGCTATGCAGATTATAACAGAAGTAAAGCCTGTAAAGGATACGGTGGTTTTCGGAATATTACAGTTCTGGGGGGAACATGGATCGGAAATGAAAACAGTACTTCCACACTGATCCGTCTGGCACACGCTGAAAATGTTACGCTCGACGGTGTTACCTTGCAGGGGGGAGGCTGTCTGCATCAGAGTGAGGTTGCTGCGATCAATGGTTTTTATGTAAAAAACTGTACTTTTAAAAATCTGAAAGACCAGAATACTTCTTCCAGACAGGAAGCGCTGCAGTTGGATATCCCCTGCAGCGAATCGGTATTTAAAGCGGTTTATATGGATGGCACAGTTATGAAAAATGTGGAAATTACCGGATGCACTTTTTCCAATGTACCCCGTGGAGTGGGAACTCATACCATGGTAAATGGTGCATATCATGAAAATATCAGGATTTCCGGCAATACATTCCGCAATGTGAGTCAGGAAGCAATCGTTGGATTAAATTATTATAATTGTGAAATCAGCGGCAATACGATTGAGAACTGCGGTGCCGGCATTCTGTTCCAGTATTTTAAGAATTCTTCTGCAAGTGTGTATACAACCGTATTTGATGGCCAGACAATGTATTCCGGTACGATCAGGCATGATGCGAAAACCGTGATTAAAAATAATAGTATTTCAATCAGGTATTCAAGCAGATGCGATGAAGCGCAGGGAATCAAAGTATATGGCCGGAAGATAACAGGGACTGCTGTCGGAACGGATCATAAAGTGATTCCGCCTGCAGATTATTATATAAGCGGAGTTACGGTGCAGGATAATGTGATCACAACAGCCGGACACGGAATTCGTCTGGTGGACGCAAGGGACTGTGTGATTTCCGGTAATAAAATCAACGGCGGCAATGTTTCAGCAAATGATCCAAACAGAAATAATTATAATGGGATTTTTGTGGAGAAAGGTCCTGAAAAAGGAAATGACCATATTACGATTGAGTATAATACTGTTTCGAAGATATCCTGCGACGGAATAAGAGTGCAGATTGGCGCATATGCCGACAGTGTCAAAAAGAATTATATTTCAGAAGTGGGCGGAAATGGAATCTGTTTCCGTTCGAAAAGCGGCTGCAGCGGTAAAACAGCTGAAAATACCATTATCGGTTGTAAGAAAAATGCGATTAAGGTAGACTCTTACAGCAAAACGGGTGATATTACCACCAATCAGATTAAGACAGGCTCCGGCGGATATGCAGCGGAATATGGGGTTTATGTATATGACCATTCTTCTGTAAATGGATCGATTACCAAAAACAGTATAGAAAAAACAAAAAAAACGCCGATTTTTGTTTCCGGCAGTTCTTCTATCAGCAGACATATTGGTTCCAACCGGATCAGCAGCTCTGGTCAGTACGGGATTTACGTGTATGATGCGAGCACGGTAAAGGGGAATATTGAGAAGAACAAAATCGCAAAAACAAAAGGAAATGGGATATATATTTCGGGAAAATCCGTAGTAAAAGGAAGTATTATTTCCAATACCATTGATTCGGCCGGAGGTAAGGGAATTTATATATATGACAAGCGGAACAATGCTTCGGCGGGCAGTATTAAAAACAATGTGATCAGGAATTCAGGGAGCCAGGCAATCAACCTGTCAGCTGCCCGAAATTCACTTACGATTTCAGGAAATAAGTTGTCGGGCAATACCGACAGTGCGCTTGTTATTCAGCCGGGAACGACAGCGTATACTGTTACGGTAAAAGATAATATAATCAGCAGCAATAAGAAAAAATCAGCAATCCGGGTGATAAGCGGCAAGATAGTAATCAAAAATAATACGATCTCCAATGCGACATATGGTATTTACGCAAATAAAGGTGTAAAGGGATACATTTATTACAATAAGTTTGGAAAATACACGGCAACTCAGTTGAGGATCAACCGCTTATGCAGAAAACAGACGACGGCTGCAGCAATCAGCAGAGTAAAGTCATATACCAGAGGCAAATTTACTGCAGGATGGAAAAAAGTCTCCAATATCAGCGGTTATGAACTTCAGTATTCAACGAAGAAAGATTTTTCATCAAATGTGAAGACAAAAACTGTGAAACGCAGCAGTACGTCTTTGACTTTGAAGGGATTGAAATCCAGAAAAACATATTATGTGCGGGTACGCACTTATTATACGGCGGGGAGTATTAAAATTTATTCAAATTATTCCACGACGAAAAGCGTAAAAGTGAAATGATGAGGTAGAAGAAAAGAAAACTATAATGAACCAGCCTGCTGCCGGTAAACAAGTTACCGGCAGCAGGCTGGTTTTCTATCGCCGTCCTTTTATTCCAAGACAATTCATAAATACGGGAATCTGCTGTTCCCAGCAGGCTTCACAGTGTTCGCCGCCGGGGACGATTCTCAGGCAGGTATAAACTCCCTGATCGATAAAGGCTCCGGCCGTCCGCTTCAGGGCATTGGGAGTGGCGGTGTGATTGCTCATCTCCACACTGCCGTAATCCATATACAGAACCGTTTCACCGGTAAAGGAAGTATGGCGGATCAGATTCAGAATCTTCTGTGTGCCGCACCACAGGCTGGGAGACAGTGCTGCGCCTTTTGAGAAAATATGATTATAGGCAGTCAGCGCGTAAATGGTCATCAGCCCTCCCATGGAACTGCCGCAGACGAAGGTGGATTCACGCTCCGGTTTTGTACGGAAATCCGCATCAATGCGGGGCTTCAATTCTTCTGTCAACCAGTCCATGTAGATTTTTCCGACACCGTCGATTTTGCCGAAGCGTTTGTCCTGAAAATTCCAGGGGGAATATTCGCACAGGCGGCGGTTTCCTTCGTGGTTGCATTCCACAGCAACGACGATCAGAGCCGGATTCTCACGTTCCAGATATTCCTTCATGCCCCAGCTTTTTCCGTAGGTGGCATCCTCATCGTAAAATACATTATGTCCGTCAAACATGTACAGTACAGGATAAAATTCCGCACTTCCTTCATATTCCGGCGGCAGATAGATATAGATTCTGCGCGGAACCTCACCGGAAAGTGCAGGAATGGTAATGTGGTCTTTCAGTATCATTTCAAAATTGTCCTTTGTATGAATATTATTTTAAGCTATAGTCTGACATAAAATCGGTAAAAGGTCAATACAATCAGATAAAAAAGATGGATGTTTCAGAGCTGTCTGCGAAATAATCAGCAGTCTTTGATGCAACGCTTCAGAACTTCTCTCAGATATATTTCAGCAGGAGTTTTGTCAGGCTGGTCATTATTTGCGAACGTGCTGTCTGCCGGCCCGGCATCCGGAGTATCATAAAGAAAGCAGGTCAGTTTGTCGCCGGGATTCTGCTGGAATTCCGGTGTGATCAGAGGAGACGGCTGGGGCAGGAACCGTCCCTTCCGTTTGACATAACAGTTCTGACGCGTAGCCTTTCTGCGGTGGGACGGATCTACAAATGCAGCGACACTTTTGTGGACAACCATATCCTCGTCGGGAAGATAGTAGTAATCTTTATAATTTTTATAAAAATGTTTCAGTTCCCCTTCCACAAAATGGATGCCCAGAGACAGGGTGCTGCCTCCGGCACAGAGCTGCCAGTACTCCAGATCCGCCTGCAGAAGTACGGGCATACGAAATCCGTCTGCATTTTCAAAATGGAGTACGATTCCCTGTTCTGTAGTATCCTGATGGGTGAAACAAAAACGGCTGTGGAAAAAGTCCGGCCATTGTGCGGCCAGCGTCAGCCCTGTCATGCCGCGGACATCATCGGCATTGTGGAGCAGCAGAAGCTGCAGGCTGCGGCTGTCTTTTTTATGTACATACCGGTTATATACGGGAATCAGTTCTCCTCCGGTCATAACATCCTCTCTGGAAGAAAGTCCCAGAAGTTTTTCAATGCTTTTCTGGCGGCAGTTGTCCAGATGGCAGAGTGCTCTGTAGGGTTTGATCAGATTCATCAGATCAATGCTTTCATCAAATTCCAGCGTCCACGGAATCTGATGAAATTCGGCTCTTGCCCGGGTAAAGGGCAGGTCAAACCGCTGCCCGTTAAAATGGATCAGTGTATCGTAATCCGCGGAAAAATCAAGAAAAGCGCGGATCACATCAGGTTCCTCCTGAGGCTCCTGGGCAAACCACTGGCAGAGCTTCCACTGTCCGTTTCTGAAAGCGGCAGCTCCAATCAGATAGATCATATGGTGTTCTCTGGAAAAACCGGTAGTTTCAATATCGAAAAAGAGCATTTTCCGGTTCTGCGGACAGATTCCCGGATAAAATTTTTCCGGTGTAAATGCTTCATCTACTGTAATCATGAAATTCCTCCATACTGTCGTGTTCGAAGAGCAACTGTATTTTGACAGCATAATAATTCTATGTTATGATAAAGTTTAATTTATGTCAAGTTTGCAGATGCTTCGGGCGGGCGTAACAGTACCCCCATTGCCTGCAGCAGTTGTAAAAGATTAACAGACAGGTGGTATTTATGATTTCATATATAAAAGGAACACTGGCAGATGTATTTTCCGACCGGATCATTGTGGAAAATCAGGGAATCGGATATGAAATCCTGGTGCCGGGTTCTCTGACCGGAAAGATGCCTCTGATCGGGGAAGATGTACAGCTTTATACGTATCTTTACGTACGTGAGGATGCGCTGATGCTGTATGGTTTTTTTACCAGAGAAGGGCTGGAAATTTTCAAACTTCTGATTGGAGTAAGCGGAATCGGCCCGAAAGGGGCACTGGGGATTCTGTCGGTAATTGAACCTCATGAGCTTCGTCTTGCGGTAGCCGTGGAGGATGCGAAGCTGATTGCAACTGCACCGGGAATCGGATTGAAGACGGCCAAAAAGCTGATTATTGAATTGAAGGATAAGCTGAAAGAAGATATGACAGAAGAACAGATGCGGGAGGAACGCACCGGAGATGCCGGAGCAGACAATACGACAGCTTCTGTACGGGAGATACAGAAAGAAGCGGTGGAAGCGCTTACGGCTTTGGGATACGGCCGCAGTGAGGCGGCCGCAGCTGTCAGGAAGTGTTCTTCTGATCTGCCGGAAGATGCAGATGTGGAACTGGTGCTTCGTCTGGCGCTGACGAACCTTCTTTAGCTGAAGTTTGGGACAGAAACGGAAATATTGAATTATGGCAAAAAGAATGATTACAACTGATATTACGGAAGAAGACAAGACGCTGGAAACAGGCCTCCGGCCGCAGCATCTCGATGAATATGTGGGCCAGCAGAAGACCAGAGAGATTCTGAAGGTATTTATGGAAGCGGCAAAGATGAGGAAAGAGCCTCTCGATCATGTGCTTTTTTACGGACCTCCGGGATTGGGGAAAACGACGCTGGCAGGGATTATAGCGAATGAGATGGGCAGCCATCTGAAGATTACTTCCGGTCCGACCATTGAAAAACCGGGGGAGATGGCGGCTATACTGAACAGTCTGGCGGAGGGAGATGTCCTGTTTGTGGATGAAATCCACCGGCTGAACCGGCAGGTGGAGGAGGTTCTGTATCCTGCTATGGAGGATTTTGCTATTGATATCATGATCGGCAAGGGACCCACTGCACGTTCTGTGCGTCTGAATCTGCCCCGGTTTACTCTGGTAGGAGCCACAACAAGGGCGGGGATGCTGACAGCGCCTCTCAGAGATCGTTTTGGTCTGGTGACCCGGCTGGAATATTATACGCCGGAAGAACTGGAACAGATCATCATGCGTTCGGCGCAGGTACTTCAGGTGGAAATCGATGCCCGGGGAGCGGCGGAGATCGCGCGCCGTTCCAGAGGAACCCCACGTCTTGCCAACCGCTTTCTGAAAAGGGTCAGAGATTTTGCTCAGGTGCGTTATGACGGAGTCATTACCGAGCAGGTGGCAGTTACGGCGCTGGATCTGCTGGCGGTGGATACGCTGGGACTGGATCAGAATGACAGAAATATCCTGCTTACCATCATAGAAAAATTTGACGGAGGACCTGTAGGACTGGATACGCTGGCAGCGGCTGTGGGAGAGGACAGCGGCACCATGGAAGATGTGTACGAGCCCTATCTGCTGCAGAACGGACTGCTGAACCGAACGCCCAGAGGGCGTATGGCAACACCGGCAGCATACAGGCATCTGGGGCTGGGAGAGCCGGTACAGCAATAATACAGGGCAGCCCGGAATAAAGCAGAGAAACTGTATAGAATAAAGACGCGGTATAGAATAGAAAAAGTACAGAAGCAATACAAACCGGAAAGGGGTGCATATATGGATACCCGGAATACAATAGATATTATAATCAACGGCAGAAAATATAAACTGAGCGGCAATGAAAGTCCTGCATACATGCAGAAAGTGGCGGAATATATCAACGGAATGTATGAGAAACTGAAGGCTCTGCCGGGATTTACCGGACGCAGCCACGATTATCAGACCATGATGATGTATCTGAATCTGGCGGATGAATATCTGAAAAAGAGCGGCTGGACGGAGGAAAAGCAGGCGGCGGTGGATACGAAGGCAGCGGAGGACATTTACCGTCTTAAGATGGAGCTGGTGGAAGCGAGAAAACAGGCCGAGGCAGCGGAAGCCTCCCGCGGTGAGGAAACGATGTCTCTCAAACGTCAGCTGGAGGTTACTCAGGAGGAACGGAAACGTCTGGCAGACAGAGACAGAGATTCTTCAGCGAGAATCAGTGGAATGGAAAAAGAGCTTAACAGCTACAAAACGGAGATTTCCATTCTGAAGCGGAAAGTTTCCGATTATGAAAAGAATGCCCGTCAGGTCGAACAGCAGCTGAAAGATACAGCGGCCAGAGAGCGGGAAGAAAAACTGCTGAAGAATAAATATGAAACACAGCTTTCCGGACAGAAGGCAGATTATGAAGCCAGACTGGCTGGTCTGCAGAAGCAGCTGGCAGCCTGCCAGGCGGAAAATGAAACGAGAGCAGCTGAGATGAAGAAACAGCTGGCAGCCATGAAAGCCGGTTATGAGGTAAAACTGGAAGCATTTCAGAAGCAGTTTGACCAGCAGGAAGCTGACCATGAAAATCAGCTGGTGGAAATGCGCGCAGAGTATGAAAACCGCATTTCTTCCATGAAACCCGGCTATGAAAATCTGCTGACCGAACAGGAAAATGATTATGAAACCCGGCTGGCCGAACAGGAAAATGATTATGAAACCCGGCTGGCCGAACAGAAAAACGGCTATGAAGCACAGCTGGCCGGGCAGAAAAATGATTATGAAGCACAGCTGGCCGGGCAGAAAAACGATTATGAAGCACAGCTGGCCGGGCAGAAAAACGATTATGAAGCACAGCTGGCCGAACAGAAAAAACAGTCCGTTCAGGAGAGATCACAGCTGTTTCAGGAGAATGGCGAGCTGATGAAAGAAAAACGTCAGCTGCAGCAGAAGCTTCAGGAATTGACTGATAAGGTCAAAGACAGTGAGAATGATATGGTTGAATACCTTGATCTGATTGATGAAAAGGACAGAGAAATTGCCAGTCTGAAATTCAGGCTGCAGGAGGATCATTATGAATAACAGCAGGAAGAATCGCCTGGAACTGCTTGCGCCGGGCGGTTCTTTTGCCGGTGTAAAAGCGGCCTTTCAGGCTGGTGCGGATGCGGTTTATATGGGAGGAAGCCGTTTTTCGGCAAGAGCGTACGCCGAAAGTGCGTCGGAAGAGGATTCATTGGAGCATGCTCTTGATTATGCGCATCTCCATGGGAAAAAACTGTATCTGACGCTGAATACGCTGGTGAAGCCCCGGGAACTGGAACAGGAACTGTACAAGTATGTGGCACCGCTTTATGAGCGCGGTGTGGACGCGGTTCTGGTGCAGGATGTGGGAGTGCTGTCCTTTCTCCGGAGAGAATTTCCGGATCTGGCGCTTCACGCCAGCACACAGATGACTGTGACCAGTGCATCCAGCGCTGTTATGCTGAAAAATCTCGGAATGACAAGGGTGGTGGCAGCCAGAGAACTGAGTCTGAAGGAACTGGCTCAGATTTACCGGGAGACCGGGATGGAACTGGAAGCCTTTGTTCACGGAGCCATCTGCTACTGTTATTCCGGTCAGTGCCTTTATTCCGGCGTGATCGGCGGCAGAAGCGGCAACAGGGGGCGTTGTGCACAGCCCTGCCGTCTGCCTTATAACGCTTATGATATTTCCGGAAAGCAGCTGAATAAAAAGTCGGAGTCTTATCTGCTGAGTCTGAAAGATATGTGTACGCTGGAGGCTCTGCCGGAGATGGCGGAGGCCGGTGTCATGTCTTTTAAAATTGAGGGCCGCATGAAGAGTCCTTTATATACGGCCGGAGTTGTGAGCATTTACCGAAAATATCTTGATTGGTATCTGGAAACCGGGAAAAAGGACTGGAAGGTGGAGCAGAAGGATCTTTATGCATTATCCCAGTATTTTGACAGGGGCGGTTTTACCGACCATTATCTGACCGGGCATAATGGCCGGGACATGATGGCCCTGAAGGAGAAGGCAAAACTTCGAAAACCGGATCCGGAACTGATGAAAGAAACAGAAAAGAAATATCTGGGACAGGAATTGAAAGAAAAAATTAGCGGAACTGTAACAATATGTACGGGAGAATATGCTAACATGTGCCTTGAATGCGGGCCGGTTCAGGTGTGTGTCAGGAGTCGTGAGACAGTGGCTCCTGCCATGAAACGTCCGCTTACGGAGCCGGATGTACGAAAGCAGTTTTTGAAAACCGGAGGAACCCCTTTTATTCTGGAGGATCTTCAGGTCATTCTGTCGGAGGATGCGTTCATGCCGGTTCAGGCCATGAATGAACTGCGCAGAGAAGCTCTGGAAAAGCTGGAAACGGCAGTAACCGGACAATTTCACAGGCCGCTACCCGGACAGCATTCTGGACAGCCTGCCGCCGGGCAGGCAGACAGCAGACAGCAGGCTGCTGCACAGAACATGGAACTGACTGAACAAAAGCAGCAGGCTGCTGTGCATAAACCGGAGGTGGCGGTACAGATTGCCGGCCTTCGGTATCTTGGGCCGGTACTTGACAACAGCCATGTGGACTGTATATATCTGGACAGTGCCGGTGTGGATTATGAACAGCTGGGACAGCTTGCTGACCGGTGCCATAAAAAAGGGAAAAAACTTTTTCTTACGGCTCCAAGAATATGGAGAGAGCCGGCAGTCAGGGAGTGGAATGCCCGGTATGAAAGTCTGCTTCATTCTTCTCTGGACGGAATCGTGGCGGGATCGCTGGATGTACTGGAGGAACTGATCAGGCGTGAATGGCCGCTTCCTGTGGTGATCGATCACACGCTGTACAGCTGGAGCCGGGAGGCAAAACAGCAGATTTTTTCTCTTCCCGGCGCGGACAGATTGGAAATTCTTCGTTTGACAGCTCCGCTGGAATTGAATGAAAAGGAACTGGCGGAGCGGGGGTGCACGGATTCCGAACTGATGATTTATGGTTATCTGCCTATGATGGTTACGGCGGGCTGTATCCGGAAAACGACGGGATGCTGTAATCACAAGGGCGAATCAGTGATCCTCACGGACCGGAAGGGAATTTCATTTACTGCAGACTGCTGCTGTAAATACTGCTATAATATCATCTATAATTCCCTGCCCTGTTATCTGCTGGATAAAAAGGCGGAAATCGACCGGTTGAGGCCGGCTGCGGTCCGGCTGTCATTTACAGTGGAGACAGAAAAGCAGGTGAAAGACATTCTTGCTGATCTGGACCGGTTTGCGGATTGCCGGTGTGCAGAGGCACAGAAGACAAAACAGCAGTCATTCCCTGTAACAAGGGGACATTTTACGAGAGGAGTATTGTAACATGCTCAATTTAATGGTCAGAATTTCCCGGTATGTGATCACAGTGCTGATCGTGCTGTATACACTGCTGGATTTCTACTATTTTTCAAAGAAGACGGAACGGGGCAAAAACAGTGTGGTCAGCGTACAGGCGTTTCTGATGTATGTACTGCAGTTTCTTATGAGTGTGATTCTGTTTTCCTATTATGAGGATGTTTCCATTCTGTTTTTCTACATCATTTCACTTCTGGTGTTTGTTTTGTATCAGAAAATTTACCCGGCCATTTACAGGCGGGCAGACAGGCATCTGCTGAACAATGCCATGTTTCTTGTTATGCTGGGTCTGACCATACAGGCCCGGCTGAAGGTCAATAAAGCTTATAAACAGCTGTTTCTGCTGATTATTGCGGCCATTATCACGCTGGTGGTTCCGAAGATTCTGGACAACGGCAGACGGTATCTGTACCGTTATACGTGGTTTTACGGAATCGGCGGTCTGGCAGCTCTGGCCGCCATCATGGTGGCAGGACAAACCGAGTACGGCGCTAAACTTTCCTTTGGCGTTGCTGGATTTTCCATTCAGCCTTCAGAATTTGTAAAGATCACTCTGGTTCTGTTTGTGGCGGGCATGTATCACAGGAGTCTTCAGTTTAAGCAGATCGTTATTACCACAGCGGTGGCGGCCGCCCATGTGCTGGTGCTGGTTATGTCGAAGGATCTGGGTACTGCTCTGATCTATTTTATTGCCTATGTATTTATGCTGTATGTGGCTACGGAGAAGTTTCTTTATGTACTGGCCGGATTCGGATGCGGCGGAATCGCAGCGGTGGCGGCGTATTTCCTGTTCAGCCATGTACGGGTCCGTGTGAATGTGTGGCTGAATCCCTGGGCGGATATTACCAACAGCGGCTGGCAGATCGTGCAGTCACTGTTCGGAATCGGAACCGGAAGCTGGCTTGGCATGGGTCTGACAGGCGGAACACCGGGTGTGATCCCGGTTGCGGAGAAGGATTTCATTTTTGCTGCCATGTGTGAGGAACTGGGCATTATTACAGGCTGCTGTGTGCTGTTTATTTATCTGGGAATTCTGATCCGTTTTCTTTGGATTTCAACCTGGATGAAACAGATGTTTTATAAAATTACAGCTTTTGGTCTGGCCTGTGTCTTTGGTTTTCAGGTTCTGATCAATGTGGCAGGTGTTATTAAGCTGGTTCCCCTGACAGGTATTACACTGCCGTTTATCAGTTACGGCGGAAGTTCACTGCTGAGCACATTTTTCATATTCGGCATATTTGAAGGTCTTTATATGAACAAACTGAGGGAAGACGAGCAGTTTAAGAGAGAAAAGGCGGAACTGGCGGCCAGAAAGGCTTCCAGAGAATCTGCAGCGCGCAAAGCACAGATCAAAATGGAAGACTGGTAAGGAGGAACAGATGAAACAGGAAAAAGATCTGAAAAACAATAAAGTCGGGAAAGAGAAGAAAGCGAAGAAGAGAATCAATGGTTATATTCTTGGCATGGTATATCTTTTTATTCTGCTGTTTGTGGGTCTTGCAGGATATCTGTGTTACTTTACCTGGAAAAAAGCGCCTGATATGGTGAACAGTCCCTACAACGGACGTCTTGAAAAGCTCAATGAAACCTGCGTCCGGGGAGAAATCGTATCTGCGGACGGAAAGACGCTGGCTGTTTCAAGACTTGGTGAAGACGGGGAGGAAACGCGCAGTTACCCGTTCGGCTCCGTATTTTCCCATGTGATCGGTTATACCAGTGTGGGTGAGGCCGGCATGGAATCAGCTGCCAATTATTATCTGCTGAATTCCCATGAATCCAGGCTGAACAAGCTGTACAAGGAACTGACGGACAAAAAAGCCACAGGAGATACGGTGTATACTACGCTGAATTCTGATCTGCAGCAGATCATTTACGATGCCATGGAGGGATATCAGGGAGCCTGCGTGGTTCTGGAGCCTTCCACAGGGAAGATTCTGGCTATGGTTTCCAAACCGGATTTCGATCCCAATACACTGGAGGAAGACTACGCCGGCCTGGTGTCCGATTCTTCCAATTCCAATCTGCTTAACCGGGCAACTCAGGGGCTGTATTCGCCGGGGTCTACATTCAAGATCGTGACGGCGCTGGCTTTTCTGGAACAGCATCCCGGAGACTGGCAGGATTATACCTATAACTGCGAAGGGGCTATTACCATTGACGGAAAGACCATACGGTGTTCGCACGGCAATTCACATGGAACGGTTGATCTGCAAAGAGCTTTTGAGCTGTCCTGCAACGGTGCATTTATCAATCTGGGAGTATCGCTGGATCTGGATGATTTCCGGCAGACAGCGGAACGGCTGCAGTTCAATCAGAAGCTTCCTACCGGTTTTTCCACAGCCACCAGCAAATTCGAACTGGATGGAGATTCTTCACTGTGGGATGTCATGCAGACTTCTTTCGGTCAGGGCAGCACACTTGAAACACCGCTTCAGAATGCCATGATCACAGCCGCGGTGGCCAATAACGGTATTATGATGAAGCCGTATTACATGGATAAGGTAGTCAGTGTGGACGGAACAGAGGTTGAAACATTCGAACCGGAGAGTCTGGGCTCGGTGATGACGGCAGAACAGGCCTCCATTCTGGGGGAAATGATGACCGGTGTTGTTAATGAAGGTACGGCAAAGGTACTTCAGTCGGGCAGTTATCAGGCAGCAGCCAAAACAGGCTCTGCACAGACGGACAGCGATAAGGAAACCGATGCATGGCTTACGGCCTATGCACCGGCGGATGATCCTCAGGTTGTAGTCAGCATCGTACTGGAAGAGGGGGGAGCCGGTTCTGAGGCGGGCGGCCCCATTGTGAAAAAGATTTTTGACGCCATCCTTGCAGATTGATATAATTTGAGTTATACTTAACTCAGATTTGCGTGATAAGACAGGAATGCTTTCAGTTTCTGTTGATCGACCGGCGCGCTATTAAAGGAGGATTTTGCATGAGTCATGCGGTCAGCTGCGGCGGTGTGGTTATTTTTCGTGGAAAGATACTTGTTCTTTACAAGAATTACAAGAACAAGTATGAAGGATGGGTCCTGCCTAAAGGCACAGTGGAGCCGGGTGAAGACTTTAAGACAACGGCTCTGCGTGAAGTAAAAGAAGAGACAGATGCAGATGCATCGATTATCAAGTATATTGGCAAAAGTCAGTATTCATTTTCCACACCGGATGATGTGGTGGAAAAAGAGGTGCACTGGTATCTGATGATGGCGGACAGCTATTATTCAAAGCCTCAGAGAGAGGAGTTCTTTGTGGATTCCGGTTATTATAAGTTTATCGAAGCATATCATCTGCTGAAGTTTTCCAATGAGAAGCAGATCCTCGAGAAAGCCTATAATGAATATCTCGATCTGAAAAGGCGGAATCTCTGGGGAACCAGAAAATATTTTTAACACACCAGTTCTGTTCGGCACCCCCTGCTGAACAGATATAAAGAATCTTAAATTAATTTTAAAGAGGAATTGACGATGAAAAGAATGGATGTTGTTGCGTTAGGCGAACTGTTGATTGATTTTACACAGAATGGCATGAGCGAACAGGGCAACCTGATGTTTGAAGCCAATCCCGGCGGCGCTCCCTGCAATGTACTGGCCATGCTGAACAATTTTGGCAGAAAGACAGGTTTTATCGGAAAGGTCGGAGATGATTTCTTCGGCCATATGCTGGGCGATACGGTCGAAAAACTCGGCATTGATATTTCCGGTCTGCACTATGATAAGGATGTGCGTACTACTCTTGCGCTGGTCCATACAAAAGAAGACGGCGACCGCGATTTTTCATTTTACAGAAATCCCGGTGCTGATATGATGCTGACAGCCGACGAACTGGATGAAGAACTGCTGAAGGATACCCGGATTTTCCACTGCGGTACTCTTTCCATGACCCATGAGAAGGTAAGAGAGGCGACCTATAAGGCAATTGAGATCGCAAAAGCAGCCGGTGCGGTGTTTACTTTTGATCCCAATCTGCGTCCTCCGCTCTGGAATTCCCAGGAAGAGGCAAAAGAGCAGATTGCACGCGGCATGCAGCTCTGTGATGTACTGAAGATTTCGGACAATGAAGTGGAATTTATGACCGGTGAATCCGATATTGTAAAAGGTGTTGAGATTCTGAAGGGCATGACTTCTGCAAAGCTGATCTGTGCGACAGCCGGCAAGGACGGCAGCTATGCATTCTGCGGTGACAGACAGGTATATGCTCCCGGCGTGAAAGTGGAGCATGTAGTGGATACTACCGGTGCAGGTGATACTTTCTGTGCCTGTATGATCAACTATGTACTGGATCACGGCATGGACCTGACAGAAGAGCAGATGAAAGAACTGCTGGTAAAGGCCAATCAGACTGCTTCCATGATTACGGTGAAAAAAGGCGCGCTCCGCGTGATGCCCACCGTGGAAGAAATCGAGAAGGCATTTGGCTGAGGCGTTACAGGTTGAAAGAAGATGTCGAAAAGAGTAAAGTAATCTCTTGACATCGGAAGTCGTTTCTTTTATAATCACTACATAACAAGGGCGAGGGCGTCAGTGTATTTACACTGGCGCCCTTTTTGTATAATTGGAAACACACAGTGTTTTCGAGGTTGGCTCTGAACAGTTACCTGCATTTTTGCAATTGCACTTCCAATTATATGAAATTATATGAAATATGCCGGAAATTCTGTATTCCGGCAGGGATCAGGCCTGCGTAATATGAACTGTGGAGGAGAGAGAATGAACGATTATACAGATTTAATTGATCGTGCGGACAGCATCAATAACCTGCTGGCCCGATACGGTGTCAAATTCGGTATTTACAAAAATAACGAGTTCAAAGAGCAGTTGTTTCCCTATGATGCAATTCCGAGAATTATCACAAAACAGGAGTTTGATTATCTGGAGAAAGGTCTGATCCAGAGGGTGGATGCACTGAACTGTTTTCTGTACGATGTGTACAATAAAAAACAGATCATTGCAGATGGAGTGATTCCTGCTGATTTTGTTTTTTCATCAAAAGGCTATCTGCCCCAGTGTGAAGGAATTGTTCCTCCCGGCAAAATATACAGCCACATTTCGGGAATCGATCTGGTTCAGGCAAAAGACGGCACTTGGTATATACTGGAGGATAATCTGAGAATCCCTTCCGGTGCTTCCTATCCCATGATTGCCAGAGAGCTGGCAAGACGTGCCGCTCCCGAAGCATTTAAGAAGAATCCGCTGTATGACAACAGAAATTATGCTTCCATGCTGAAGGAATGTATGGATTATGCCAATACGGGCGGCATTAATGTGGTGATGACTCCCGGGCGTTACAATTCCGCATTTTTTGAACATTCTTATCTGGCAGAACGTTCCGGTGCGATTCTGGCCATGCCTTCCGATCTGGTGGTGGAAGATGACCATTTGTATTATAAGGAATATACAGGCAAAAAGATTCAGGTGGGTGCTGTTTACCGCCGTGTTTCCGATGAATATATGGATCCGTTGACTTTTGAGCCGGATTCATTGATCGGTGTTCCCGGTATTATGGATGTATTCCGCGCCGGCAATGTTGCCATGATGAATGCGCCGGGCAATGGTGTGGCAGATGATAAAGGTATTTATTATTTTGTCCCTAAAATGATAAAATATTATCTGAATGAAGAACCAATCCTGAAAAATGCTCCTACTTACCTGGCATTTTATGAGGAGGACAGAAAGTATATTCTTGATAATATGGCAAATCTTGTAATCAAGGATGTATCGGAGGCCGGAGGATACGGCGTAATCTTCGGACGTGATCTTTCCGCAGAGGAACTGGAGAATCTGAAACAGATCGTGACAAACGAGTCCCGCAGATTCATTGCACAGGAGGTTATTGATTTCCTGGATCTGAAGGTCATGGACGGCAATGAAGAAGTGGAGAGAAAGGCTGATCTGAGAGCGTTTGTTCTTTCCGGTGAGAAAACAAGGGTATGGCCTTCGGGACTGACCAGATTTTCAAGAAATCCCGATTCGTTTGTAGTGAATTCATCTCAGGGAGGAGGTTTTAAAGACACATGGGTGTTATCTCGTTAGACAGAGCCGACAGCCTGTTCTGGCTGGGCCGTTATACAGAAAGAGTTTTTACAACTGTAAAGATGTTTTTTAAATATTATGACAGAATGATCGATCAGAATGAGCAGGCTTATCAGAAATTCTGCATGGATCTTTCCATTCCGGATGTGTATGGCAGCAGGGACAATTTTGTTAAGAACTACATACTGGATGAGTCCAATCCCGACTCTATTATTTCCAATATGAAGAGAGCCTATGACAATGCACTGGTGAGTCGTGATGATGTCAGCACTGAATCCATGGCTTATCTGGAACTCTGCCTGCAGGCGATCAGGAAAGCAAGAGGTTCTGCGGCACCGCTGTTTGAACTGCAGTCGGTGATTGATGACATCTACGCTTTCTGGGGAAGCATAGATGACTGCATTCTGGATGAGGAAAACCGCAATATCGTCAAATGCGGCCGTTACGTGGAACGGATCGATCTTTACCTGAGGCTCGGGTACGGATGGGCAGCTGTTGACAAGGAATTTTCAAAATTTTCCAATCGTCTGGAACGGGTACGGATGGGATATAATCATGAAAAGGTTCAGGAGATGGCTTCTCTGCTTGCCCGGCCGGATGAGTATGAGGAACTGAGGAGAAAAATGCTGGCAGCGGTTCAGGGAATTTTCTGAAAGCTGTACCGGTAAAATCCGGGGTACTGTTCAGAACCGGAGACCGCTTCTGTCTGATAAAGAAAGCTTGCCAAATAAATACGAATCATGTATGATGGTTTCAAGGAAGGTGAATTTCTTGAAAAAGCTTTATTATAGATATGAGATGGAAGCGGATTTTGATCCTGCAGTGTGGGATCATTATGTGAATCTGCGTTGTGTTCCGGCTGTAAATTCCTGCCAGCAGATCTACGGCAGCCGGGTTCGGATCGATGATGCCGATTATGTCAGCAGGAAAGTGGATGGACAGGGGAATGCTGTGATCAGCTGCCGTATGCAGGATTTTCACAGTCGTTTCCATATGGTTTCCGAGGGGGTCGCCTTTGTGGATGTGAACGCATTGGAAAAGGAGCCTCCGGATCCCTGTTATGAGTATTTTACGGATTATACCAGGCCGGATGAGCGGCTGCGCTGTTTTTTTGATGAAAAGTGCCGGCCGCTTTTTTCTGAGAAAGCTACTGTATGGGAAGAAGTCAGAGAAATGATGCATCTGCTGTATGAATCATTTTCCTATGAAGCAGGTGTGACCAGTGTGTCCACTACTTCGGCGGAAGCTTTTGCTCTGGGAAGAGGTGTGTGTCAGGATTATGCGCATATTCTCATGACGCTCTGCCGCATGCAGAAGATTCCGGCCCGCTATGTGGCAGGTTTTCTGGACGGCGAAGGGGCGACCCATGCCTGGATTGAGATTTATGATAACGGATACTGGTATGGTTTTGACCCCACTCATGACAGAACAATTACTGATAATTATATTAAAGTTGCACATGGAAGAGACGCCTGTGACTGCCCTATGGAACGCGGCGTGTTCAGGGGATTGACAACCCAGAATAACCGGGTTAAAGTAGTGGTCACGGAGCATGTGCAGAGAGATGAGGGAGAGAGACACTGATGATAGAAACAGTTGTATCTGTCGGACTGCCGGTGGATGAGAATCTGGTCGTGAAGAAAAACCGTCTTCAGCCGGATACCCTCACCGGACAGGAAAAAAGAATCTGCATCGTTACGGGTATCCACGGTGATGAGCTGGAGGGCCAGTATGTATGCTACGAACTGATCAGAAGGATTGAAGCACAAAAAGAGAAACTGAAAGGGATTGTGGACGTTTATCCTGCCATCAATCCGCTGGGAATTGATTCGATTACCAGAGGGATTCCCATGTTTGACCTTGATATGAACCGGATATTCCCGGGCTCTCTGACAGACGGTGCGCTGTCGGAATATGTGGCGGCAAAGGTTGTGGAGGACATGGATGGCGCCGATATGGCTGTGGATATCCATGCCAGCAATATTTATCTGCGTGAGATTCCGCAGGTGCGTGTCAATGAAAAGACCGCCAGAGAGCTGGTGCCCTATGCAAAGCTGGTAAACTGCGATTATGTATGGGTGCACAGTGCCTCTACCGTGCTGGAGGCGACTCTGGCATACAGTCTCAATGCCCGCGGCGTGAAGACACTGGTGGTGGAGATGGGCGTCGGCATGCGCATTACGAAGGAATACGGCAATCAGCTGATCGACGGCATCTTCAACCTGATGATCGAACTGGGAATCTGGGACAGCAAAGAGCGGCCGGCGGTCAAGGAACCCATCGTGTCTACGGATCATGAAGTGGGATTTGTCAATGCCGATGTGTCCGGTCTGTTTATTCCCTGCGTGGAACACTGGAAGGATATCAAAAAAGGTGCGCTGCTGGGGCAGATCGTTGATCCTCTGACCGGCAAAGTGGAGCAGGAGGTTCTGTCTCCCATGGATGGTATGGTATTTACCCTGCGTGAATATCCCATTGTGGTCAGCGGATCCCTGATTGCAAGAGTGCTGGGAGGTAAATACCATGGATAAAAAAACAGTTTATTCTCTGAAATCCCTTTATCGGGAGGATATGAACATTTACGGGTATACCTTCGGTTCCGGTGAGAAGTCCGCATGTATTGTGGGCCCCATCCGGGGGAATGAGATTCAGCAGCTGTATGTATGCTCCCGTCTGGTACGGGCGCTGACTGCGCTGGAAAAGCACAATGCCATTCTGCCGGGAAAGGAAATTATGGTGATTCCTTCGGTAAATCATTATTCCATGAATATCGGAAAGCGGTTCTGGCCCATTGATAATACCGACATCAACAGGATGTTTCCCGGATATGATAAGGGAGAGACGACCCAGAGGATTGCTGCCGGTGTGTTTGATGTGGTGAAGGAATACGAGTACGGCATTCAGTTTGCCAGCTTTTACATGCCCGGTGATTTCATTCCCCATGTGAGGATGATGGAGACCGGTTACCATAACCCCAGTCTTGCCAATCTGTTCGGACTGCCCTATGTGGTGATCCGCAAGCCGAAGCCGGTGGATACTACTACTCTGAACTACAACTGGCAGATATGGGAAACCAATGCATTTTCCTTATATACCAATGCCACCGATCAGATCGATGAGGAATCTGCAAATCAGGCGGTGACTGCTGTGCTGCGTTTCCTTGCCAGAATGGGTCTGATACGGTATAATTGTCATGGCGGATATATTGCCAGCGTTCTGTATGAGCAGGAACTGGAGGTCATCCGCAGCGATGCGGCAGGTATTTACCGGCCGCTGAAAAAACCGGGAGATTCCGTCAGCTTTGGAGAAAAGATTGCGGAAATCATCCATCCATTTGAAGGAACGGTACAGGGAGAGATTCTGGCATCTACGGATGGCGTTGTCTTCTTCTCCCATGTGAAACCCCTTGTGATGGAGAACGAAGTTGTGTTTAAACTGATCAGAAGAATTCATATCTGACAGCACATCTGAGAACAATTATAAGAATATAGTGAGAACAGGGAAGGCTGGAGCGTTTCATCCTTCCCTGATTTTTACCGCAAATGCGGTCAGGAGGGAAAGAATGGAACAGAAGGAATTTTTGGAAAAGGTCCACGGGCTGCTGACTCTGGCAGACGGGCGGGGCGGAAGTATTACAGAAGCCATGATGGAGGAACCCTTTGCCGGTGAGAATCTGGATGCAGACCAGATTCTGTCGCTGCGCAGTTATCTGAAGGCAAACGGCGTTGCCATCGTGTCGGATGAGGAGGATGCAGCGGCATCTGGGAAAGTGGTGAAGATGACATCTGTCCGCGGTGCAGGCCGGATGGAAAGTCAGGAAAAGAAAATCTACAAATCCTATCTGGCGGAGATGGAACTTCTTCAAACCTACGCTCCGGAGGAAGAAGCGGCGCTGTTCGCCCGGAAAATCTCAGGAGACAGGGATGCAAGGCAGCGTCTGGTGGAGGGCAATCTGAAACGTGTCGTGGAGCTGGCGGGGAATTTTGCAGGCCGCGGGGTGCCTTTGACAGATCTGGTGCAGGAAGGCAATATGGAACTGCTTCTGCTGGTAGATGAACACAGCGGAACCGGCTTTCAGGAAGATATGGAGATACGTATCGCCGCAGCCATGCAGATGCTGGTGGAAGAATATTCCGGCAACGATTCCTTTAAAAACCGCATGGCAGATCTGGCCAACAAACTGATGGATGCATCGGAGGAATATGCGGAAGATATGGGAGAACAGCCGACCATTGAAGATCTGGCCAAAATCCTGCATGTACGCCCTGATGAAGTGGAAACCGTGATGAAAATGTCCATGAATGCCATGACCATGGATGAAACCGGCTTCGGCGGAGAATAAAGGTCTGTAAAGGAGTACTTATGAATCTGCCTGAACCATTTTTAAAACGTATGAAGCAGGAACTGGGAGACGGTTTTGACGCTTTTCTGGAAAGCTATGAAACCGGCCGCTATCAGGGACTGCGTGTGAATGAACTGAAGATTTCCAGAGAGGATTTCCTGAAGCTTTCCGGTTTTTCTCTGGAGCCGGTGCCCTGGTGCCGGAACGGTTTCTACTATAAGGAAGAAGAACGGCCCGGACGTCATGTTTGGCATGAAGCGGGGATGTATTATATTCAGGAGCCCAGCGCCATGTCGGCGGCGGAGCTTCTGGAGGTGCAGCCCGGAGAGCGGGTACTGGATCTGTGTGCCGCGCCCGGCGGAAAATCCTCCCAGCTGGCTTCGGACATGAAAGGAGAAGGCCTTCTGGTGGTCAATGAGATCCATCCGGCCCGGGCAAAAATTCTTTCTCAGAATATGGAGCGGATGGGTGTGCGCAATGTACTGGTGTGCAATGAGACACCGGCCCGTCTGGCAGACCGGTTTGAGGGCTTTTTCGACAGAATCCTCTGCGATGCACCCTGCTCCGGTGAGGGTATGTTCCGAAAGGATGAGAACGCAGTGTCGGAATGGAGCATGGAGCATGTACAGATGTGTGCGGACCGCCAGTTTTCCATATTGATGGAGGCACAGCGGATGCTGCGGCCCGGCGGCAGGCTTGTCTATTCCACCTGTACCTTTGCAGAGGAGGAAAATGAAGGGGTTATCGCCCGTTTTCTGGAGGCGTGTCCGTGGATGGAGGCGGATCTGTCGGTGGACTGTCCGCATTTTACACCGGGGAAACTGCCCGGAACCTGGAGACTGTGGCCCCACCGCCTGCATGGGGAAGGCCATGGGGTGGCCGTTCTGAAAAAGGCGGGAGAATGGACCGGCAGCAGGGAGGCCGGTCTTCGTCAGGAAAAAACCATTTCCTGGGATGACAGAAAACAGCTGAAGGAATTCCATGCATGGGAGTCGGAAACGCTGGCTGCGCCCATGGCGGGGCAGTATCTGTTTTTCGGAAATCAGCTGTACCGCGTGCCCGAATTCTGTCCGCCGCTGAAGGGATTGAAGGTGCTGCGTCCCGGCCTGCAGATGGGCGAAGTGAAAGGAAAGCTGTTCCGGCCGGCCCATGCGCTGGCTATGGCGCTGCGTCCGGAGGAGGTACGTCAGGCGGTTTTGGGAAGCCGGGAGGATATCTACCGGTATCTTCACGGGGAGACCCTTGACTGCGGTCAGGAAAAGGGCTGGGTTCTGGTCTGCGTGGACGGTGTATCTGCAGGCTGGGGAAAAGCCAGCAGCCAGACGGTGAAAAATCATTATCCCAAGGGACTCAGAATCAGCTGGTAAAATCTGCAGACGGCAGTTCTTACGGCAATGGCAGATTTATATGGCAGATCCATACGCCGGCGGTAAGGAATTCAGCTTACGGATACAAAAAATCGTCTCTTTTGTTCATGAATTTTTGACTGGCATCATGAGGAAATTCCGACTGAAATGTGATATTCTTTTTTCAGCGGCACGAAGATGCGTACGAAAATAATGAGCAAGGAGGCGTTTTTTATGACAGCAAAAGAGAATTATCTTCGGTTTATTACGGGAAAAGATGTGGAGTTCTGCCCCCAGTTTGATTTTATGTGGATGGTGGGACCTTCTGTTTTATATAAGGACAGGAATCCCGATCAGAGCGGTTTTGATTTTTATGGAGTGGAGTATGAGGTGTCCATGGATGCCGGCGGCGGCTTTATTCCGATTCCCGGCAAATATCTGCTGGATGATCTGACAAAATGGAGAGATGTGATCAAAAATCCGGATCTGTCCGACGTGGACTGGGAAGCCATGGCGAAAAAGGATCTGGAGCGGTTTGACCGTTCCCAGATGCCGGTGGTAGCCAACTTTATTCCCGGCTTTTTCCAGTGCCTGATCAATTTCATGGGCTTTACCGAAGGGCTGTGTGCCATCTACGAAGAACCGGAAGAAGCGAAAGCACTGATGGAATACATCACCGATTTTTACTGCATGGTTGCCGAGAAAATGGTGGAATATTACAAGCCTGATATGATGTGGCTGCCGGATGATGTATGTACCGAGCGTGCGCCGTTTATTTCAAAGGAAGATTACGATGAGATTTTCATGCCCTCCATCGCAAGATATTCAAAAGTATTTCTGGATGCGGGAATTCCGGTCCAGATCCACTGCTGCGGTCAGTGCATGGATTTTATTGAAGGATGGGTGGATGCAGGCATCAGCGCATGGGATCCTGCCCAGATTTCCAATGACCTGCTGGCTGTACATGCAAAATACGGAAAGAGACTGGCCATCAACGGCGGCTGGGATTCCTCAGGTGTCGTGTCACGCCTTGATGTAACTGATGAGATGCTGATTGAAGAAGTCCGCAGATGGTGTGACAAGTATCTGTCTGTAGGTGCCTTCGGTTTCATGGGCAACGTTATGGGACGTTTCGGAGATCCTGAAATTGCCAGAAAAAATGAAGTTATTCAGAAAGAACTGAAAGAGTATTCAAAGAAATTTTTCTAAAGGAATTTTTCTAAGGAAATCCTTCCAGGGGAATTTTTTTGAGAAAATCCTGCAGATATTCTGAAAGTGGGAGCCGCCGCACCGGCAGATTGGCTGGTGCAGCGGTTCTTTTTTCGTCTGTTTTCCGTAATATATTTGTTTTTTATGGAAAAACATGTTATAATGAAACATTCCATGAAATAGGGACACCTGTTGGATGTCAGACCGTGTTTTACGGCGGGCGGAACAGGTGCCGGAAGATTAATCAACATAAAATAAATATATATGAGGAGAAACCAATGGAAAAGTTAAATGCCGTTTTATCAGGAGAACTGATGAAAGCTTTTGAAAGTGCAGGATACGATGCTTCCTATGGAAAGGTAAGCGTGTCCAATCGTCCTGATTTATGTGAATATCAGTGCAATGGCGCCATGGCTGCAGCCAAAGCGTACCATAAAGCCCCTTTTATGATAGCTGATGATGTGGTTGCTGTGCTGAAGGACAGCGACATTTTTTCTGATGTACAGGTGGTAAAGCCGGGATTCATCAATCTGAAGCTGAAAGAAACATTTGTGGCATCCTTCCTGAACCGTGAAGCTGCAGATCCGAAGCTGGGCTGTGATGATCTGGGTAAGGGACGTAAGATGATCATTGACTACGGCGGACCCAATGTGGCAAAACCGCTGCATGTTGGGCATCTGCGTTCTGCTATTATCGGTGAGAGTCTGAAACGCATCGGCCGCTTTGTGGGCTATGATGTGGCCGGTGATGTACATCTGGGTGACTGGGGACTGCAGATGGGTCTGATCATTGCAGAACTGAAGCACCGCAAACCGGATCTGATCTATTTTGACGATACCTATACCGGAGAATATCCGCAGGAGGCTCCTTTTACTATCGGGGAGCTGGAAGAAATCTATCCTGCGGCCAGTGCGAAATCAAAGGTGGATGAAGCATTTGCGGAAGAAGCCCATGATGCAACCGCCATGCTGCAGCAGGGCAGACGCGGATACCGTGCCATCTGGAATCATATTCTCAATGTTTCCGTGGCCGATCTGAAGAAAAATTATCAGTTTTTGAATGTTACCTTTGATCTGTGGAAGAAGGAAAGTGATGCACAGCCCTATATTCCCGATATGATCCAGATGCTGAAGGACAAAGGCCTTGCCTACGAAAGCAACGGTGCTCTTGTTGTGGATGTAAAGGAAGAAACCGATACCAAGGAGGTTCCGCCCTGCATTATCGTCAAATCAGACGGCGCTACCCTGTATTCCACCACAGACCTGGCAACTCTGGTAGAACGCGAAAAGCTGTTTGCACCTGATTATGTTCTTTATGTGGTGGACAAGCGTCAGGAGATGCATTTCAGACAGGTGTTCCGTACTGCAAGAAAGGCAGATATCGTAAGACCGGAGACAAAGCTCGGCTTCCTGGGATTCGGCACCATGAATGGGAAGGACGGCAAGCCCTTCAAGACGAGAGACGGCGGTGTAATGCGTCTGGAGGTTCTGATCCGCGAGATTACGGAAGCGGTTTACGAAAAGATTAAGGAAAACCGCACCGTTTCTGAAGAAGAGGCCATGGATACAGCCCGCATTGTAGCACTTTCCGCCATCAAGTACGGGGATCTGTCCAATCAGGCGTCAAAAGATTATGTATTCGATGTGGATCGTTTTACTTCTTTCGAAGGAGATACCGGCCCGTATATTCTGTATACTATTGTGCGTATTAAATCCATTATTCACAAATACGAAGACAGCCCGGAGGCAAGGGCAGTTTCAGAAGATGGCGTCTGTGCAGCGCGCAGTGCCGGCGAAAAGGCGCTCCAGCTGCTTCTGACCAGATTCGGCGAGACGGTGGAAGCTGCATTTGCAGAAACGGCGCCTCACAAACTGTGTGCTTATATTTACGATGTGTCCAACGCATTTAATAAATTTTATCATGAAACCAGAATCCTTGCAGAGGAGGATGAGGCAGTGAAAGCCGGATATATCAGCCTGCTGGCACTGACACGCAAAGTGCTGGAAACCAGCATCGATCTGCTTGGATTTGAAGCACCGGAGAGAATGTAGGAGAGATCATTCATGTCCATCACCCGCAGTATGATACAGGCACTGGCGGGCAGCCGCCGTGCCTTTGAAGAGGGAAACTGCATCTGTCAGATGGGACAGGTGAAACTGAAGCCTGTTCAGAGCTTCTGGAAAGATGAAATCAGGATCATGGCGCTCGCCCGCAATGATCACGAAACAGAAAAACAGGTAAATCTGACCATACGCGGCGGGAAGATCGTTTCTTCCCGCTGCAGCTGTATGCATCCGGATTCCAGAAAAGGACATCTCTGTTCCCATGCAGTTGCGGCTGCACTGGCGTGGCTGGAATTAACGGAGAATCAGAATACAGAGTCGGCGGATTTTGTGCGTCCCATGATCGAGCAGTACAGTCAGCTCCGCCAGCGATCTGTTCTGGCGGATTATATCAGTGAGACGAAAAGTGAAGAAGAACTGGTTCATGTAATGCCGGTCCTTTCTCTGTGGAGCGTGTCACAGAATCTGCCTGTGAGCAGTCAGGCCGGTCAGGAGGGAAGAATTGCTTTGAGTCTGAAGATCGGCAGCAGCAAATATTATAAAGTAAGGGATATTTCTGCACTTCTGGAGACCTTCCGCACAGGAGGACGGTATCTGTACGGTAAGTTTCTGGATTTTTACCATGTTCCGGAAGCATTTGACCGGGAAAGCATAAAGCTGCTGGAGACCCTGCTGATCATCCATGACCGGATGCAGGACAGCGGCAGCGACCGCCGTCTGCGCGGGGCCGTGTCTGCCTATACTCGTGACAGCAGTTTTCTGCTGGTGGGTCAGGAGGATATGGATCAGCTGTTTCAGGCATTTTCCGATCCGCTGATCGAAGCGGAGGAAAGCCTGTCACCGGACGGCTATCTGAAGATCGTCAGGGAAAATCCGTCTCTGCAGCTTTTTATGCGTTATCGCAGCAACATCCGTCATTCACTGGGTGTGAATCTGATTCTGCGTCAGAAACCGGCTGTATTTGCAGGGAACCGTCATCTGTATGTGGTGGAGGATGATACGCTGCGTGTGACCGATGCAGATTATTGCCGTTATATGAAACCATTTCTGCTGGGGATGATGGAAAACAGTGAAGAACAGCCTATCAGTGTAAAAATCAGTGATCAGGATATGACAGGATTCTGTGTGGATGTGCTGCCCGTCCTGCAGCGGTACGCGGATGTGGACTGTGAAGGAATTGAACTTTCGGATTATCAGTCCAGAACACTGGAAACGGAATTTTTCTTTGACCGCAGAGGCGAGATGGAGATTACTCTGAAAATTCTGCATCGGTATGGAACTGTTTCTTTTAACCCGGTAAACGGGGAAAATCCGTCGGTTTTCTGGAGAGACCGGGCCGGGGAGAAGAAGGTGGCTCTTACAGCAGGCCGTTATTTCGAAAGAAGATATCCGGAAGAGGGGCTTCTGACCACATTTGGAGATGAGCAGGCAGCCATCCGGCTGGCAGTCAGCGGCTTTGCGGATTTTGCACCGCTTGGCAGAGTGCATCTGTCTGATTCTCTGATGGAACTGAAGATCCGTCAGCCGTCCCGCCTGCAGTTCCATGTCCAGTCATTTTCCGACTGGCTGGAACTGTCAATTGATATGGATGGGCTTACGCAGAGCGAACTGACGCAGATTTTGAATCATTATGAGGAAAAGAAAAAGTATTATCATCTGAAGGATGGAAGCTATGTGCTGCTTGGCGATGAACAACTGGCGGTTCTGCCGGAGTTGATGGAAGGCCTGCAGCTGTCAGCCAGAGAGATTACCGGTACGGTCCGGAATATTTCAGGGAACCGTGCTTTGTATCTGAAAAAACTGTTTGAAACCTATCACATGGATTACAGCCATGATGATTATTTTGACCGGCTGACTGCATGCCTTGAGAAAAAGGATATGCAGCCGGAGCCGGTTCCTGCCGGTTTTGACAGGATCCTCCGCGATTATCAGGTCAAAGGATATCAGTGGCTATGCATGCTGGATCGTATGGGCTTCGGCGGAATTCTGGCGGATGATATGGGTCTGGGAAAGACCGTGCAGATGATCGCCCTGTTCCAGAAAATTTATGAGAATACGGGAGAAACACGCCCTTCCCTCATTGTGTGTCCTTCATCTCTGCTCTACAATTGGGTCCATGAGATTGAACGATTTGCGCCCGGGCTTACGAAAGTTGTGATTGCCGGAAACGGCAGGGAGCGGAAGATGATGCTGAAAGAAAAACCTGCAGCACAGCTGTGGATTACTTCTTACGATCTTCTCCGGCGGGATGTGGAGTTGTATGAGGAGTTTGAATTCCGTCTGCAGGTTCTGGATGAAGCCCAGTATATTAAAAATCAGGGAACTCAGAATGCCCGTGCAGTGAAGAAAATCCATGCTGTGCGCCGTTTTGCCCTGACAGGGACACCGGTGGAGAACCGGCTTGGCGAGCTGTGGAGTATTTTCGATTATCTCATGCCCGGATTTCTGTATTCCTACAACCGTTTCCATACGATTTTTGAAATACCGCTGGTGAAGGATCGGGATGAACGGGTGGTTGCAAGACTTCATAATATGATTTCTCCGTTTATTCTGCGGCGTTTGAAAAAGGAAGTCCTGACAGAACTTCCGGATAAATGCGATACGGTTCTCTATCCGGCGCTGGAAGGAGAACAGAAGAAGCTTTATGCGGCCTGTGCCCTGCAGCTGAAGCGGGAACTGGCCCATGAAACAGATGATTCCTTCCGCAGGAAGCGGACCATGATCCTTTCCAGCCTGACCAGACTGCGGGAGCTGTGCTGCGCCCCTTCGCTGGTTTATGAAGATTTCACTGCTTCCAATGCAAAGCTGGAGGCACTGATGGAACTGGTGCATTCCTGCCTTGACGGCGGACACCGGATTCTGATCTTCTCACAGTTTGCCCGGATGCTGGATCTCATTGAGGCCCGTCTTGCTCAGGAGCAGATTCCCTGTTTTACCCTGACAGGGCAGACCGGCAAGCAGGAACGACAGCAGCTGGTGGAACGGTTTGGCGAAGGAGAAGTTCCCATCTTCCTGATTTCTCTGAAAGCAGGGGGAACCGGCCTTAATCTGACCCGGGCAGACACGGTCATCCACTATGATCCATGGTGGAACGTAGCAGCCCAGAATCAGGCTACCGACCGAGCACACCGTATCGGCCAGACAAAAGAAGTCAATGTATACCGGCTGATCGCGGCCAATACCATTGAGGAAAATATCCTGAAACTGCAGGAAGCCAAGCAGAATCTGGTGGACCAGGTGTTAAACGGCAGCCAGATCAGCCTGGCAGAACTCACAAGAGAAGAGCTGATGGAGTTGTTGTAACTGTTCAGACTTCGGCCTGAAGAGATAACGGTTGTGAGGCAGAAGGACCATGATATCCTGTACGGGGGCTCGCTTTCGCTCGGGATCAAACGCAGCGGATGCTAACCTCGCAGACCGCCTTTGGCAGCCTGCTCGCTAAGCACCGGCGTTTTCTACGGCCCCCTTAACAGGATACCATGGTCCTTCTGCCGCAAAGGTTCTCTCTTTTCAGGCGGAATGAAGATTTGAACAGTACGTGGGAGAGAAGCGTATAATCAAGTTGAATATACGTATGGAACGGTGTTGAATTCGTTCTCCGCAGCAAGCATGTTTTTCGCCTGTCCTCCATACTGTTCAGAACTTCTTTCTTGCCGGAGATGAAATAGCCTGCGGCGGCAGAATGACTGTGGTATCCTGTAAAGGGGACCATTGAAAACGCCGGCACTTAATGAGCAGACCTTCACTGGAAGGACTGCGAATTTAGTACCGCTGCGTTTTCACCTGAGCGCAATGGCATTAAGTTAACCGCATAAGCGGGGGAAAGCTTGGGAAATCAGATGGCTTAAAAAAAATATTTGACATCAGATTTCTTTAATTGTAGCACAAAAAGACAGATTGCCATCTGTCCAAAAATCATATATAATTAGACTTAAGATCAGGCGGCTCTATACCCAAAACCTACAGCTGAATGAAATCTTATTTGCCGTTTATATTCCCTGCCAGGACGAATCGGACAAATAGATTTCCGGATTAGAGTTTCCGGATCTAATGAGGGATTTGTACTGAGCAGAAGTTCACGGCAGATCGTTATGGCAGTA
>JAQYDI010000082.1 GCA_028724245.1 Lachnospiraceae bacterium | reverse complement strand
AAAACTGCAGAGAAAAGATCACAAATAATCCGCAGCTGCAGCAGGAAATTCAGAAACTACTCCGGGAAGAAAAACAGCAGATACAGTAAGGAAACAACACCCGGTGCGAAAAAAATCGGCAGATATGCTTTTCGTGACAGTCATGCAGCTGCGAAAAGTACGAGCACATACATACGGGTGAAAGCGTAACATGAAGACTTTATTTAAGAAAGAAAGGAAGGAAAGATATGTTGAAAACGAAACACAGGAAACCGTTTTCCAGACTGCTTGCAGTGATGATGTCGTTGGCAATGGTACTGGCGTTGATACCGGCAACGGCAATGGCGGAAGGCGACGATAACGACGGCGGCAGCACAACCACAAGCAGCGGTATTGAGCTGAGCAAAACAGCAACGCTGGAAGATGATGGCACGTATACGATTAATCTGGAAGCGTATGCGACAGGTGAAGTAAAAACTACTACGGAAACCAAAACAGCAGGAGTACCCTGTGATATTGTTCTGGTATTGGATCAGTCTGGATCTATGGATGATCCCATGTCTTCTACAGATGAGTATATAGCTAGGGGCAGTCAAAGATATTCTTATAACAGTTATGATAACAAAAAATATTATTATAAAGATGGTGACGAGTATTATCTGGTTTCTCGAGGAAAGACTAAAAATGGAGGGACAACTTATTATTATTTGTCATATAAGACGAATAATGTAATCTATTATCTTAATGGTAACGGGGTTACTACAACGATGCCTAGTGTGACTAGTAAGTATACTACAATCTGGACAGGTGTTTTGTATTCGAAGGAATCTACGACAACAACCCGTCTGAATGCATTGAAGAATGCAGCGAGTACATTCATTGAACAGGTACAGAAGAATGCTGCAGATAATGCTGTAGATCATAAGATAGCGGTTGTTGGTTTCGCTTCCGGATCAAGTGCTGAAATGGGTCAGTATACAGCATATGCGAATACAGAATTGCTTTCTACTGCAACGGCTGTTCAGTATGATAAAATTACGACGGAAAATTATAAAGATGCTCTTGTATCTGCAAATGTTGATGGTGCAGTTAATAGTCGGCTGAAGTCTGCGATTGATAGCGTTGATGGAGAAGGAGCTACTTTTGCTGATTATGGTCTGAAAATGGCAAAAAATATTTTGGATAATCGTACAGAAACAACTTATATAAAGCCTGATGAAACAACTGCAGATCGTAAAACAATAGTGGTGTTTTTTACGGATGGATATCCTGGATATACTTATGATAGTAACAATGATAGATTTTATTATAGCAATGGCAATTATAACAATATCCTTGTTGCAAACAGGACTCTTACGGAAGCGAATGGTTTAAAGGCATCTGGAGCAACAATTTACAGTATTGGTATTTTTTCAGGTGCGAATCCATCAGCTGGCTATAATTTTTCAATAAATGGATCAGGTAATAGTAAATACTATTCTACTGGAACTCAGGCTGCTAATGCATTTCTTCATTTTGTATCCAGCGATTTTGACAGTGTGACTGATATGGAATCTCCGGATAGAACTACAGTTATTAATAATGGCTATTATTATGCTGCTTCCAGTGCGGAAGAACTGGATAAAGTTTTTGAAACAATCAGTTCCAGTATTGATACATCAACATCTACGACAACCTGTGTATTAGATGAGAATTCTATTTTACGTGATGTGATGGCAAATGGTTTTAATGCAGATGGTGCAACTGTATCTGTTAAAACGGCTGATTATCAGGGAAATGGCAATTGGTCTGATGAAACAGAGCTTAAAGGAGCAGTTGTTGGGAACGCGGATGGAGTTGTCGAGGTTACAGGTTTTAGTTATAAAGATAATTACGTTGTTGAAGCAGAAGGAGATATTCAGGCAGGGGGCAAAAAGCTGATTGTTACGATCAGTGGGGTAGTTCCTACAGATGATGCAGTTACGGGTGAGGAAGTTAATACCAATGCTGCTGTATCCGGTATTTATGCAGATGCACAGGCAACAGAACCGGCAGGTGTATTCCCTCAGCCTAAAACAATATTGACTAAAAAGACATATGTCTTAGACTATGCAAAACCTGTTACAGTGAAATCTGCTGACTGGATGCAGGATAGTATTACAAAATTAACGGGTGATATGAATGGATTAAATACTGATGTCACAGCAGTTTATGGATCTGTTACCAATAGTACAAATACTGTTACCTATTCTCCCAAAACAACCAACTGGGATGGCTATGACAGCTTCTATGCATTCGGTACTACAACAGACGAAACAATAAAAGCCGCTTCTGCTAATGCAAACGGCAATCTCTGGTCAAAGATCAGTGTGATTCCTGCCAATAACGTATATTACGAAGATGATTTCATTACTGATAACTCTACCGGCACAGTAGGTATTGTGTATGATCCCAGTAACTGGACAACTGTTTACAGCTCAGATAAAACGACAGGTGATGGTAATACTGAAGACGCTAATGGTGCTGTTCAGGGATGGATTAATGATTTGGCCAATGATACAGAGTACAGTGATGGCAGCGCTCATATGACAAATACACAGGGAGCAACTGCTGAATTTACTTTCACAGGTACTGGCGTGGATATTTACAGTCGTACGAATATGGAAACAGGCAAAGTTCGTGCGAAAATCAGTAAAGTAGAAGATGGCACAGTTGTGTCCAATAAAACTTTAGTTGTTGATAATCTTGCCGAATCAGGAGATTATTATCAGGTTCCTACGGTTTCTTTCAGTGGTGAATATGGTACTTATACTGTTAAATTAACTGTAACAACAGCTACGAGCGTTACAGAAAATGCTCGCTATACATATTATCTGGATGGAATCAGAGTATATAATCCAATTCAGAATAAAGAAGATGATGCCACAGTTCAGGAGGCTTATGGCAGCAGTAATTTAAACGCTGTATTTACCGAAGTACGTGATATTTTGATTGATGCGGCAAATGTAGAGCGCAGTGGAGAAGTCAATGGGGCTGTATTTATTGACGAAGTGAAAAATGAAGAGGGTGTTTTAACCTCTGCTGTAGGAACTTACGTGGATTATGGTCCTAAGAATGAAGTTTATCTTGCACCGAATCAGGCGATTACGTTTAATGTTTCAGCCGGTGCTACCTGTTATGTAGGTTTAAAAGCTCCTTCAGGAGTTGCTGAAGTTGCATTCAGTAAAGAAAACGAAGCAGCATCTACGCCGATTAATCATGCATCAGATCTGTACTATAAAGTGGTTGCAGACAGCAATGGCAATGTGGTAATTAAGAATACAGGCAATAATCTGCTTTCTGTTACTAAACTTCGTATTGCAGACACTGTTGAAGTTACCGGTATCACTGCAGAAGCTGCAGTTAATGCTGTAAATACATTCAGTCTTCGCAATGTAGTTACCTATGATGCTTCTGGAATTGCAGATGAGGATATATCAGAGGAGGAAACACCGTCTGAATCTGAATCAGAAATTATTGATGAATCCGAGGAAGAAACCTCCGGTGATGTTGTAATCGAAAATCCTGAAGGATCTGAAACACCTGCTGAAGAAGTGTCAAATGTTAAAGATTGGCTTAATAATCTGCTTGCCGGTTTGAAAAAAGTCTTAGGCAAAAATTAAGAAAGGAGATATTCAGAGTGAAAGAAGAATATATAAAACCACAGATGTATATAGAATATTTCGCACTTAATCAGAATATAGCCAGTTGCGGCGCTGCGCATAATTCCGATTGGGGAAGTCCCAGCCAATGGAGCAAAACAACATGTGGTTGGAGATGGCCTGATGGTGAAGTTGCATTTCTTAATGAAATGGAAGTTTGTACAGATAAATATTACGAAACAGATAATGTAGAAGGGATTTGTTATAATAATCCCGATGGTGGTGCGACGATATTCGGCTCATACTAAAATATAGTAAAATTTGCTGCTGATGGCAATATGAGGAGGGCAGCCATGCATAAGGCATGGCTGCCTTTTACAATAAAGCGTATGTTTTTTAAATCAATCTTTGCTGAAAGGAATCATCGATATAATGAATTATCAATATGATATAGCCGGAATCCGGATATTATGTAAAATTCCTTTTTCTGTTTCTATTACAGAAGAATCAAAGGATTTTATGCAGGTTTGTTCAGAAGAAGATGTTTCGTGGAATGGCATGCTGGTTTTTTATTCTGTGGATAGGATATCCATGTCTGATGAAAAGGGTCATTGGTCTCTTTGCCGGTATTATGTGGAAAAGAACAAAGAAATGAAAACTTATTACTGTCCAACCCCTCAGGATCCGCCTTATGCCTGTACAGTATGTTCTGAGAGTGAACCCAAGATTATAACCTGTTTTTACCGGAAGAGCAAAGAATCCTATCTGAATTATTCACATAATATCTGCGATATCCTTTCTCTCGAAACCCTGCTTCTTCACTACAACGGTTTCATCCTTCATTCTTCTTTCATCCGCTGGCAGCAGCAGGGGATTCTGTTTTCGGCTCCATCGGGGACCGGAAAATCGACACAGGCAGATTTGTGGGTGGAATATGAGGGCGCAGAGATTATTAACGGTGACCGGGCCGGGCTGCGGCTGATTGACGGCGTGTGGCAGGCGTACGGGCTTCCGTATGCCGGTTCTTCTCATATTTACCGCAATGAAAATGCTCCGGTGGCGGCGGTTGTGGTTCTGCGTCAGGCGAAGGAGAATCGAATCAGACGGCTGCGTGCGGCGGAGGCGATTCGCTTCCTGTATCCGGAGGTTACGGCTCATCACTGGGACAGGGAGTTTGTAGACCGGATTCTGAACCTTTTGATGGAACTGACTGCAGCGGTGCCTGTTTATCTTCTGGAGTGTCTTCCTGACCGGGGAGCTGTTGAACTGGTGAAAGATACGATTTTCTGTGCAAATCTGCCTGCTTCTGAATAGTTACATAATTCTTATGAAAGGAGTGATACCATGATCAATATACCCATAGAACCGCCAATTACGGAATACCTCCATGCGAAGGCGGCGAAACAGCGGATTCCTCTCAGCGGTACATTTGAACTGACGCCGGTCTGCAATATGAACTGCCGCATGTGTTATGTCCGTATGAGCAAAGAACAGCAGGAGGCGGTTCATCCGCTGCATACGGCGCAGGATTGGCTGGATTTGGGGCGTGCGGCGAAAGAAAAGGGACTTCTGTATCTTCTTCTGACAGGCGGAGAGCCTTTTCTGCGGCCGGATTTCCGGGAAATTCTTTTCGGACTTCATCAGATGGGATTTATCATATCCATTAATTCCAATGGGACGCTGATCGACGAAAATGTTATGGAATGGCTGGTGAAGACGCCGCCTGTGCGCATTAACATGACGCTGTACGGCGCTTCCGATGAGACTTATGCGCGTCTGTGCGGGAACCCTCACGGCTTTACGCAGGCGGTGCGGGCCATTCATCTGCTGAAGGAGGCGGGAATCACGGTGAAGCTGAACTGCAGTCTGACACCGTATAATGCCGGTGATCTGGAGGGAATCTTTGCTTTTGCAAAGGAAGAGAAGCTGCTTGTTCAGGCAACCTCCTACATGTTTCCTCCGCTTCGCCGTGACAATACGAAAATCGGACAGAATGACCGTTTTACGCCTCAGGAGGCGGCATATTATTCTGCCAGAATTGAAGAACTTTTAAACGGCGATGATGCTTATCTGGAGCGCATGAAAGAGAAAAAAATGAGCGGTCTCTGTACGGATAATGGAGAAGACTGCCCGGTGATTGACAGCGAAGGTGAAGGAATCCGCTGCAGGGCGGGAAAATGCAGTTTCTGGGTGACATGGGACGGCAGGCTTCTTCCCTGCGGTATGCTGCCCGGAAACGGAACTGAGGAAGTATTTGATATCGGCTTTGAGGAAGCGTGGAAGCGGGCCTGCGAAGAAGCAGAAGCGATCCGTCTGCCCGCCCGGTGCAGAAGCTGCTCTTTGAAAGAGGAATGCAAAGCCTGTGCAGCCATGGTATTTACGGAAAGCGGCAATTATCACGATGTACCGCAGTACCGCTGTGAGATGGCGCATGCTTATTTATCTGCCGGCAGGCAGGTGGAACAGGAAATTTTGGACAGGAGGGCGCAGGAAATTCATGAATAATCGTAAAAAAATGGTTGCTGCTGTGATCTGTGTGCTTGTCGTTCTGGCGGCGGTTGTTGTTGTTATTTACGGCGGCCGGGATTCGGGAAAAGGGTTGGAAACGGAATCCGCGGGAATTCTGAGTGCAGCTGAAAATACAGCAGATGGTGATGGTCAGGAGAAAGGTTTTTCCACGGAGAAAGCATCGGAAGATGCGGCAGAAACGGAAAAAACATCCGGGGAGATGTCGGAAGAAGAGTCCGAAAAGAAGAATGAGGAAGAGTCTGAAAAGAAAGAATCCAAAGGGAACGTGGCATCTGATCAGGATGCAGAAAATCAGCAGAGCAGTCAGATAGAAACAACGAAAGCATCAGCGGAGACTTCAAAGTCTTCTTCTGATAAGATTTCTTCCGTACGGGGAGATTCGGAAACTGCATCGGTTTCATTGCCGTACAGTATACCGGACAGCGGCCTGGTGATTGAAAAGTTTGCGGGATATGATGGCATTTTCATTGAAGACGGGTCGGACAGTGATATTTCGGGTGTAACGGTTATGGTTCTGACAAATAAAGGAAAAACGAATGTGGAATATGTGAATATTTCCGTGAAAAGAGATGGGAAGGAACTGAAGTTTGAAGCATCCGCCATTCCTGCCGGTGCTTCTGTGGTTGTGCAGGAAGCAGGAAAAACCGCTTATAAAAAAGGTACTTATACGGACTGCAGCGCAGACGTGGCATCTGCAGATACTTTTGAAATGTCAAAGAATCTGGTGAAGGTGGAGGATAACGGAGATAATTCATTGACGATTACGAATCTCACTGACCGCGCGATTCCCTGTGTCCGTGTTTTTTACAAATTTTATATGGAGAATGAGAATGCTTACGTGGGCGGAATTACCTATACGGCGAAAATTACCGGTCTGGAAGCAGGAAAGTCGCAGAAAGTTACTCCATCTCACTTTGTAAGCGGGTCCAGCCGTATCATGATGGTCAGAACGTATGATACGGAAGAATAGCCTGTTTTGCATTAATAGAAGAACAGGATGATAATTCATGTTTGTTATAACTGATAAGGAATATAGCGGAAAGGAAGACAGAAATATATGAAGATTAAAGGTGAGTTTATTTTAAGAGAAGTTGCCGGTGAAACGCTGCTGGTACCGGTGGGTGAAACGGCATTGAAGTTTAACGGCATGATCACTTTGAACCGTGTCAGTGCGGTGATCTGGAAAGCGCTGTCGGAGCAGGCTTCTTATAATGAGATTCTCGGGAAGATACTGGGCCGGTTTGATGTGGAACCTGATGCTGCGCGCCGGGATCTGGATGAGTTTCTTGAACAGATGAAAGCTGCTGATTTGCTGGATATTGGTGAATAAGCGGACAAAAATTATAAAAATCGAACATACGTACTTGAACATAAAAGCTGAATGTGATAATATAAGGTCAGAGTTTTTGCTTTACAAAGGCATGTTATCTGGATACAGGGAAGATGATCGGATGCACACCGACAGACTGTAGAATGATATTGCTTATTTGGGAGGTGGCTTTTATGGGTCTCAGTCGTCTGGTTTTTCATGTGGATGTGAACAGTGCATTTCTGAGCTGGAGTTCTGTGGATATGCTGAAGAAGGATCCGGCAGCGGAGGATCTGAGGCTGATTCCCTCGGCAGTGGGCGGTGATCCGAAGACACGGACCGGGATTGTGCTGGCAAAGTCGGTTCCGGCCCGGAAGTTTGGTGTAAAGACCGGGGAGCCGCTGGCTCAGGCGCTGCACAAGTGCCCGCAGCTGAAGGTGATTTCGCCGGATTTTCGGATTTACAGTCGGTCTTCGGCTGCCATGATGACGATGCTGGCCGAGTACGCACCGGTGGTGGAGAAATTTTCCATTGATGAAGCGTTTCTGGATATGACCGGCACCGGCAGGCTTTATCCGGATCCGGTGGCATTGGCCCATGAGATGAAGGACAGGATTCACCGGGAACTGGGATTTACAGTGAATATCGGCATATCTTCCAATAAGCTGCTTGCCAAGATGGCCAGTGATTTTGAGAAACCGGATAAGGTCCACACACTTTTTCCGGAGGAAATTCCGGATAAGATGTGGAATCTGCCGGTGGGGGATCTGCTGTATGTGGGACACCATTCGGTGGAGAAGCTGAGACGGATGGATATTCAGACAATCGGACAGCTGGCCCATACACCGGAATCGGTATTGAAAAATGTATTTGGCATGAAACAGGCTCATCAGATGCATAATTATGCCAACGGTATTGACGACAGCCCCGTTGGGGAAGAAGATGTGGTCAATAAAGGGTATGGCAATTCTATTACGCTGCCCTGCGATCTGGTTCGGGCGCAGGATGCATACCCCGTTCTGCTGGCGCTGGCGGATAGTGTAGGAAGCAGGCTGCGGGCGGACGGCATGAGTGCGTCCAGCATTACAGTGACGATTAAGGATAATACGTTCCATACCGTTTCCCATCAGCTTACCCTTTCGCAGAGTACTGATGGGACGGATGTGATCTATCGCAATGCTGTCAGACTGTTTGATCAGCTGTGGGATGGGCGTACACCGATCAGGCTTCTGGGAGTATCTGCGGGAAAAGCAGTTCAGGAGGAATATTATCAGTATACGCTGTTTGATGAGGAAGCAAGGCAGAAGGCCAGATCGCTGGATCAGATGGTGGACAGCATCAGAAACAGGTACGGAAGCGATGCGCTGAAACGGGCTTCTCTGCTGCATGCGGAACAGACGAAAAGGATCGGGCGCAAGCACCGGAAAGAACCGCAGGAAGGAGAAAACTGAAAGCAGATCATGGAAAAAAATACAATGATACAATACGCGATCTGGGATCTGGACGGAACGCTGCTGGATTCTCTTGATATGTGGCTGACACTTGCCAGAAGATATCTGATTACTCTGGGAATCCGGGAGCAGGAGATACCGGATGATCTGGAATCAGCCGTAGATGCCATGTCTCTGGAAGAATCGGCTGATTATCTGAAAGAGCAGTTTTCCCTGTCTTTCAGCAGGGAAGAGATTGTGGAGCAATTCATGGCGCTGGTGCGCCGTCTGTACAGAGAGGAACTTCCGTTTTTCACGGAGAGCGTAAGAACGGTCAGAGAGCTTTATGAAAAGGGCTGCCGCATGTGTATTCTCACGACAACAGAGAAGGAATGTGCGGAAGCTGCGCTGAAACGGGAAGGAATTGAACATTGTTTTGAGAGGATCTACACCTGTACCGATCTGGGGATGAATAAACGGGGACCGGAAATTTACCGGGAAACCTGCAGACGGATGGGGTTTATTCAGTCAGAAACTATGATCTATGAAGACGCTGACTATGCACTGAAAGCAGCATCACAGTCGGGATGCCGTGTCACGGATGTGAATACGTGGCATTAACAGTCTGATTTCAGTAAGATGCTTTTCCCGATTTGTAAAGAAAGTTTCCGAAAATTTTTCGAATTGTTCATAAATCATTCAAATATAGGTCACAGTATCATCACAAAAGCGGGTTATGATATAACCATAAAACAAAAGAAGAACAGCAAACAAAAACAACAGCAAAAAACAGACCGGTAATAGAAAAGCAACCGGAAAACAAATAGAAATATATAACAGATAGATGAACAGATAACGAACCGGCGGGAGCCGGGGGATGAATAAGACCATAAGATTTTATTTTCGATAAATTTTTCATAACTTTCTCCTTTCAAATAAACAGGGCAGCCGTTGGCTGCCCTGTTTATTTTGAGACAAATGTGTCCGGCGGCGCATATTTTGGGAAAAATAGAAATGAATTGTGTTAAATATAATAGTCTTATGGTATACTGTTATCAGCATGTCAGGATTTTCGAAGGAAAGTTTTGGATTGGAGGAAGTTTTTATTATGGGTAAAATCGAAGGGATTGAAATCAGAAATTATGGCCCGTTAAAAAATATTATATTGGGAAAAACACGTACCCATCAAAAAGAAAAACCGCTTGGTAATCTGGTAGCAGTAATTGGTCCCAGCGGTAATGGAAAAAGTACATTGGCAGATGTTTTTGGTTTTATTGCAGATTGCCTTGAGATAGGTGTTGAAGCAGCATGCGATGCTGGTAATCGAGGCGGATATGAAAGAATTATTTCACAGGGAGCAACGGAACCAATTTCTTTTGAGTTATATTATCGGGAAGCCCATAAGGCCAAACCGATTACGTATGAACTGGTTATTGATCTGGATAGAATGGGACGACCGTATGTCAAAGAAGAACGGCTGCGCCAGAGAGTTCAGGCAAATGGCTGGCCATTATCTTTTTTACATTTGCAGGAAGGGAAGGGGTATGCTTTTGAGGGAACAGAAAGTGGTCAGGATGAAAATGGTACTGTTGTAGGAAAAAAGGTAGAGGTGGAATTATCTGATGTCAGAAAACCGGGAATCGTTACTCTTGGAGCTATGAAACAGTACAATCGGATTGAAAAATTTTTAAGTTTTCTGAAAAGCTGGTATTTATGTTATTTTTCACCGGATGCAGCAAGAAAAATTCAGACATCGTCACCGGCACCTTATCTGGATCGTATAGGCAGCAATATTAATAATGTAGCGCAGTATATGTATCGTGAAAACAGGAAAGATTTTGAAAAGGTTTTGAAGGAAATTCAATCAAAGCTGCCGGGAATTGAAAAAATAGAACCGTTGAAGCTGGAAAACGGACAGATGACACTGCGTTTTTGGGAAAAAGGATTTAATGAGCCGTTTTATTCTCCAAAGATGTCGGATGGTACATTAAAGCTTTTTGCTTATTATCTTCTGCTTCATGAGAGAAATCCGCGCCAGCTGGTATTTATCGAAGAGCCGGAGAATGGGCTTTATCATCATTATCTTGGAACGCTTGCAGAAGAAATGAAAAAAAGTGTGGGTACAGGTTATACCAAACAGTTATTTATTACAACACACAGTCCATTTTATGTGAATGCACTTCAGCCGGAGGATGTATGGGTACTGACGAAAGATGAAGAAGGATATTCTACTGCTAAAAGAGCATCGGAATATGAGTTTGTACAGGCCTTGTCGCAGGAAGGGGTTGCATTGGGCGATATGTGGTACAGTAAATATTTTGGATAAATGGGGGAATTATGTATTTTCAATTTCTGATAGAAGATCAATCGACGGAAATTTTAATAAGTCATGTCATGGAAAAACTGGAACAGAAATATGCAGATAAAGATATTTATTATGATACGAAATCTTTCCATGGTATTGGGGATTTAAAACCAATGGGGAGTCCTCTGGAACAGAAAACCGGAAAATTATTAAATGACCTTCCATTATATTTACGTGCATTTGACAAAACCTTGAGAAATATGTCAGATTCAGCCATTATAATAGTGTTGGATAATGATAAAAGAAATCCGGAGGAGTTTGAAAGGCAGCTTCACAGGATAACAAGTGAAAATATGATACTGTCAGATCATGTATTTTGTGTTGCTGTTAAAGAAATGGAAGCATGGTTATTGGGGGATATGGATGCAATAGAAGAATCTTACCCGAATGTCAGAAAAAATGCCGGAAGGAATTATATTCAGGATGGGATTTGTGATACATGGGAAGTTCTGGCTAATATGATTTATCCGGGTGGTTTGTCAGCTCTTAAGAGAAAATCTGCAAATTCATATCATGAAATTGGAAAGATGAAAGCGGAATGGGCAGACAAAATAGGCAGTGCGCTGAATCTGGACAATAATAATTCACCGAGCTTTCAATTTTTTATTCATGAACTGACAAGGAGGATTGAAACTGCTGAATCGATTTGACAACCCTCATCCATGTGCTTACAATAAAGAAAGCGGCAGAACGCAGAATGCGAGACACACAAGGAGGATATCATCATGGGTCTGATCAGGAAGATTACACAGGAGACGAGTCATAAATTTCTGAATTTTTTTGTTATGGATGTAACCCATAAAAACGGTCATGAATCCCAGTATTTTATGGCTTCCCGGGCAAAGGGAACAGACAGTCTGAAGGCGGTTACGCATGAAAATCATCCCGATGGGGTGATTATTTACAGTGTTTACGGGCCGAAGAGGGATAAGGTGGTGCTGATCCGGCAGTACCGTTATCCGCTGAATGGATATGTTTATGAATTTCCTGCAGGTCTTGTGGAACCCGGAGAGGATTTCAATGAGGCTGCTGTACGGGAGATGAAGGAGGAAACGGGGCTGGATCTGAATCCCATAAAGGTATCGAAGATGTACAGTGAACCCCGTTTTACAACAGTTGGCATGACAGATGAGTCCTGCGCGACGGTTTACGGTTACGTGGACGGTGAGTGCAGCCTGAAGGGGCTGGAAGAGTCGGAGGAACTGGAAATTGTGCTGGCAGATAAGGAGGAAGTACGCCGGATTCTGAAAGAAGAGAAAGTTGCCATTATGTGTGCTTATATGATGATGCATTTTCTGCATTCGGAAGATGGAAAGCCCTTTGCATTTCTGGAAGAAGAAAAGGACTGATCTGAAGCTGTGTCAGATGCAGAAGTGGAAAGGAAAAGTATCAGAAAGGAATTATTACAGGGAATTATTATGAAATACGATTATCTGATTGTCGGTTCCGGTTTGTTCGGTTCCGTGTTTGCATATGAGGCGAAAAAAAGGGGCAAAACGTGCCTCGTTATTGATAAGAGAAGCCATATCGGCGGCAATATTTATACGGAAAAAATTGAAGATATCAATGTTCACAGGTACGGAGCTCATATTTTCCATACCAGCAATAAAGAGGTGTGGGAGTATATGAACCGGTTTGCGGAGTTTAATAACTACATTAATTCTCCTGTGGCTGTTTATAAAGATGAGCTGTACAATCTGCCGTTTAATATGAATACATTCAGCAGGATGTGGGGAATCCGTACACCTGCCGAGGCAAAGGCTATTATCGAGAAGCAGATTGCAGATCTGCATATTACGGAACCGAAGAATCTGGAAGAGCAGGCGCTGTCTCTGGCGGGCCGCGACGTGTATGAAAAACTGGTAAAAGGCTACACGGAGAAGCAGTGGGGACGCAGCTGTACAGAACTGCCGGCATTTATTATCAAACGGCTTCCTTTGCGGTTTACCTATGACAACAATTATTTTAATGACCGTTATCAGGGCATCCCCATGGGAGGTTATACGGCAATTATCGAAAAGATGCTGGAGGGAATTGAGGTAAAGACAGATACGGATTATTTTGAATTCCGCAAAGCCAATCCCGAAGCGGCAGAAAAGACGGTGTTTACGGGTATGATTGACGAATATTTTGATTATTGCTACGGACCTCTTCAGTATCGTTCCGTGCGTTTTGAGACAGAAGTGCTGGATTGCGACAATTACCAGGGCAATGCGGTAGTCAATTATACGGAACGGGAAGTTCCCTGGACCCGTATTATTGAACATAAGCATTTTGAATTCGGCAAACAGCCCAAAACGGTTATTTCAAGAGAATATTCGTCAGAATGGAAGCAGGGTATGGAGCCTTATTATCCTGTTAACAATGATGAAAATAATGCGCTGTACGAAAAATACCGCAGTTTGGCGGCACAGGAAGAAAATGTGATTTTCGGCGGCAGGCTGGGCCATTATAAGTATTATGATATGGATAAGGTTGTGGCGGCAGCTCTGGAATGTGTAAAAGAAGAATTTAAGTAAAAAAAGTCCCCTGCGGGATAATTTCCTGAAAGCAATCGGGAATTCCGCAGGGGATTTTCAAAATTTCAGATGGGTGAACATCGGCCGGGAAAAACTCAGTTGATGATTTTCAGATGGAAGATCGTCAACCGATAATTTTCAGCTGCTTATTACTGGAATTTTTCCCTGCTTAAGCGGTCAATGGCATCATTAGCTGCTTCGTAAACACCTTCGTAGGTGCTTTCGGGTCCGCCCATGGTCAGGCCGGGGATGTAATACAGCTTGCCGCAGGCTTCAACCAGTTCTTTAGCGCCATTGTAGATCTTTTCAGCAGACCAGTCCACACAGTCGTAAACGCCGTTGTTCAGGCCGCCCATCATGGCAATTTTGGGTCCGTAGGTTTTGATCAGTTCGGGCATGTTATTTTCGGAAACAACACCCTGGAATACGTCAACACCGGCTTCGATCATGGAAGGAACAAGTGTTGCAGCATAGGAATCGCTGTGATGAACGATGATTTCCACGCCGTTTGCTTTCCAGTAGCCGTAAATCTTTTTATAAGCGGGAAGAATAAATTCATCAAACATTTCCTTGGAAAGGAAGGTTGATCTCTGGCTGCCCCAGTCATCGTGATGGAACAGAGCGTCGGGATGCAGATGTTTGATGGTCTGTTCTGCGCACTTGATTTCCCAGTCAGCCAGCCAGTCGATGAGTGCATGCATTTCTTCCGGTTCTTCATAGAAGTTGATCATGGCATCTTCCATGCCCATGAAATAATGCAGTTTTTCGAAAATACCGGTTACAACCATAGCCGTGGCGAATTTTTCCTTACGGTCAACTTTGTTGGCTGCTTCAATGAAAGGCGCCCATGCTTCTTCCGGGAATTCGGTGGTGGGAGCTTTCAGAACCTCTCTCCACTGGGTGACGTCCTTTAACAGCTTGTCTTCACCCTCGCATAACGGGAACGGACCGGGTGTTCCTTCCTGCCATTTGATCTTAACACCCCAGCCGTTGTAGGATTCCTGACCGGGTTCTACATGTCCGCAGTAATTTAAAAATACGGGATCAACCAGCAATTCCATAAATTCATACTGTTTGACAAAGCGGTCGGGATGGCCGCCGCGAATCGTTTCCATGAAGTTTTCTCTGATCGTTAACATATCTGCTTCCTCCTTGAATAGCTTTGTACAACAGGAACTGAACAAAAACAAAACACAACACAACAAACTTTTTAATGAAACCATTATACCGGAAAATGAAATAAAAAGGTACGGGTGGAGAGTATCAAAATACTTAAGAAGAAATGGCAATATTTGTACCGCGTACACAAAGAATCGTGTATAATTGAAATATAATGGTTCAGCAGCAGGATTTTGAATATTATGATCTGTCAGGCGGCTGTATCGGAACATAATGCAAAGAGGGAGGACGACAATATGCTGTATCAGATTCAGGACGGAACTGTTTCGGTGGGAGGAGAAACGGTTCTTTCTCATTTTGATTTTGAAATCCGCGGCAGAGAAAAAACAGCTGTTGTGGGAAAAAACGGGTCGGGGAAGACAACGCTTCTTCGTCTGATTGCAGGTGAACTGGATCTGGATCGGGACGACAGACGCTTACAGCCCGGTATCCGAACCTCACGGAAAGTGACGGTGGGGCTTCTGCCCCAGCAGGTGTTTTCAGGGGAAGGGGATGGAGATCGGACGGTGGAAGAAGAACTTCTGCGTGCCTGCCCCTGCAGGGATACCTGGGACAGGGAGCGTTTTTTATATGAGCAGGAATATGACCGGCTGTTTACAGGATTTGGCTTCAGGAAAGAAGATAAAAAGAAAAAACTGTCGGAATTTTCCGGCGGGCAGAGGACGAGGATCGCTCTGATACAGCTGATGCTGGAAAAACCGGATATTCTTCTGCTGGATGAGCCTACCAATCATCTGGATCAGGAGATGACGGAATGGCTGGAGCAGTGGATCGTTTCTTATGAAAAGGCAGTGGTGATCGTTTCTCATGATCGTTTTTTTCTGGATCAGACGGTGGAAGCGGTTTATGAAATTACAGGTAAAAAACTGGTTCGTTATGCGGGGAATTATTCCCGGTTTGTGGAGCAGAAGGAGAAAAATCAGCGGCAGCTTCGAAAAGACTGGGAGCGGCAGCAGGCTGAGATCGAACGCCTCAATGATTTGATCAAAAAATTCCGCAATAAGCCCAGAAAAGCGGCATTTGCCAGATCGAGGCAGAAGCTTCTGGAGCGGATGGATAGAATGGAAAAGCCTTCTGATGAGGCGCTCAGGCCTTTTATGCAGGAGATTGTGCCGGCAGTGACCAGTGCAAAATATGTACTGGAGGCAGAGCATCTTCAGATTGGTTATGATCATGCGCTGATGGAGCTGAATCTGCGTATCCGCCGGGGGCAGAAGATCGGTGTGATCGGTCCTAATGGAATCGGAAAAAGTACATTTCTTAAAACAGCGGCGGGGCTTCTGCCTCCTGTAAGCGGGAAATGTATGCAGGGTCTTCGGGTAACTATGGAATATTTTGACCAGCAGACAGCATCCATACAGGCAGACTGCAGTGTAAAAGAACATTTTCACAGGATGTATCCGTCCATGACGGACAAAGATGTGCGCTCTGTGCTGGGACGCTGGCTGTTTGGCGGAAAAGAAGCAGCAAAGCGGGTCAGTGAGCTTTCCGGAGGGGAAAAATCGAGACTGATGTTTGCAGAAATATTTCAGAGCTGTCCCAATTTCATGATTCTTGATGAGCCGACCAACCATATGGATATTCAGGCCAGAGAAATGCTGGAATCCGCATTTCGTGCGTATCAGGGAACTCTGCTGTTTGTATCCCATGATCGGTATTTTATCAGTCAGGTAGCCGATGCCCTGCTGGTATTTGAAAATGACAGGGTGATGTACTGTCCCTTTGGATATCTCCATTACCGCGAAAAACAGAAAAAGGCAGCGCAGTATGCACAGATGGCGGAAGAAAAGAAAGCAGCTGCGGCAGGAAAAGCAAAAGACGGCGTGACAGGCGGCAGCATGGAAAATGGAAGTGCAGAAAACGGCAGCACGGGAAACGGAAGTGCAGAAAACGGCGGCACGGGAAACGGAAGTGCAGCAGGCGGCAGCATGGAAAGTAAAAGTACGGAAAATGCATGGGAAATCGGCATGCGGCCGGAGGATCAGGCACTGGTGGAAGAGATGCGCAGCGTGCCGGAAGCGGAAAAAGGCCGTTTTATGAGAATTTCCACGGAAGAGGCCTACCGGGAGTGGAGGATGCGTCTGATGGAAGAAGAGTTGGACCGGCTTATGGAGCGGGTTCTGGTTCTGGCAGCACAGAGGGAAGAGCAGGAACAGAAGATGATGGCGGCAGATCTGGGATATGAAACGGAAAAAGTTTCGGACAGTGAATTGGCAGTGTCTGCGGATGCTGTATCGGAAACTGCTTCCGGCGGGAAAGAGCAGGAGCAGACAGCAGCTGCTCTGGAGCAGGCGGAAGAAGAATGGACTCAGGCATGTATTGCATGGGATGAAGAAAAAACGGGGTATGCTGCACTTTGATTGGTGCAGCTGCCCCGTTTTTGATGCGTACGCCCGGAGGTGTACGTTTCATGCATTATCTTTTCATGTATATTCTGACTGTTACTTTTCGAACTGAATCGGTTTTACATCCTTGTCGAGAGCACGGAACTCGTAGCCTTTATCCTGCAGCTGTTTCAGGATTTCAGGCAGTGCTTCTACGACGGTATCTCTGCCGGGAACATCATGCATCAGCAGGATTGCTTTATTATTATAGCCGCATTCCTTCACTGCCTTGCTGATCATCTCGGAACGGGACATGCCTTCCGTATCTCCTGTGAATGCGTTCCAGTCGTAGTAGACCAGTCCTTCGGAATTCACACGATCCAGAAGTTCACGTCGGATCTTTTTATTGTAACCGGCATTGCTGCCTCCGGGGAAGCGGAAAATGTCGCTGCTTTCTCCAACGGCGCTGACAATGATCTTGTTCATCTTATTGTAATCTTCCATGTAAGCATCCGGAGAACTGTAAATCTGCTTATACTGATGGGAGAATGTGTGAACACCGATTGTGTGGCCTTTGTCGTGGATCTGCTTCAGCATATCCTTCAGAGCGCTGCCTTCCATATACTGACCGGTTACAAACCAGGTGGCTTTTGCATTGTACTGATCCAGAATGTCCAGAAGCTTCGGCGTGTCTGTGGTAGGTCCGTCATCGATGGTGATGTAAACAACCTTTTCATCGGCAGATGGTTCTCCCGATGTGGTTTTGGCACCTGATTCGGAAGATGCATCAGCGGGTGAAGATGACTGGGATTCACTGTCTGATGATTGTGCGGAAGGATCAGTGGAAGATTCTTCCGGTCTGGAAGATTCTCCGGCAGCAGAGGATTCGGAAGAAGACTCTTCGGCAGCTATTGACTCATCTGCTCTTTCAGAAGGGTCGGCTCCCAGAAACTGTTCAATACCGTCTGCGATACCGAGAGCAATCTTATCCTGATAAGCACTGTCCTGAAGCAGCAGACCTTCCGTATCGGAGGTCAGAAAACCTGTTTCAATCAGACAGGAAGGAAATTCTGTACTCTGAAGCACGTACTGCGTACTGGTTTCTTCAACACCGCGGTCTTTTGCTTCTGTTCTTGCAAGTACGCCTTTCTGAACAAGAGAAGCAAGCCCGCTGCTTTTTGCATTGGATTCGCTGCAGTGGGTTTTAACACCGTGTGTTACGGAGTCGTTGTCCAGGGAATTCTGGTGGACGCTGACAAAAACATCAGCGCCGCATTTTTCGGCTTCTGTTATACGATCTTCCAGTTTGACGGATGTGTCGGAGTCTCTGGAAAGAAATACCTGACAGCCGTCATTTTCAAGTACAGATTTAACCTTCTTTACGATCTGAAGATTGATGTCCTTTTCATATATATCGCCGGAACGGCCGCCTGCTTCGCTGCCGCCGTGTCCTGCATCAAGAAAAACGACAGGATTTTCCTGATCGAATTTCAGGGTATCCTTTTTCCCGGCAGAAGTGGAAACTGCGCCGGATTCAGGTTCATTTTCATTGTCCTGTGAGTGTCTGCAGGCACTCAGAAATATACTGCAGAAGCAAATCAGAAAAATACCCAGAAGCAGAGCAACCGGGGTATGATGACTGGATTTTATATCTTTTGTAAACTGCATCAGCAAAAACTCCTTTCTTAACAGCTTTTTATGTTGCGTGTTTTATTCTAACAAATAGATGTTTCATTAGTGTCCAATATTTGTTACAAAAGTATGAAACATAATAAATCTTCATAACGGAAATAAGATACAGCTGTTACTGTTCAGAGCC
>JAQYDI010000081.1 GCA_028724245.1 Lachnospiraceae bacterium | reverse complement strand
CGGTTTAAATTCCCAGCTTCTCCTTCATATATTCCACATCGGTTGATTTTCCTGTGTAGAGTTCGATGGCGATCAGTGCCTGGAAGAGCATCATGCTCATTCCGTTATAGACTCTTGTGCAGCCGGCTTCTTTCGCCTGTTTCATCATAACGGTTTCGCGGGGGGCGTATACCGTATCAGTTACGATCAGGTCGGGGCGGAAGAATGAGGGATCGGGGATGTTGGTCTTATCTTCCAGGGGATGCATGCCCACACCTGTTGCATCGCAGAAAATATCAGCTTCCTGCATTTTCTGTTTCAGGAGTTCAAGGTCGGCCAGATCGTTCATGGTTGCTTTGCAGGAGGTGTTACCGTTGATTTTTTCAACGATTTCCTCTCCGCGTGCATAAAATTTATCCTTGATATTGAAAATATGCATTTCTGCAATTCCGTCCAGTGCGCCGCGGACAGCGATGGCTGTGGCTGCGCCGCCGGTTCCGATGAGAACCATTTTCATTCCCTTAAAGTCGATGCCTTCTTCCTTGATTCCCTGCCAGTAACCCATGCCGTCGGTGTTGTAGCCTTTTAATCTGCCGGTTACATTGCCGTTTTCGTCGCGCATGTTTACAACGGTGTTGATGGCGCCGCAGAGCTGTGCAGCTTCATCCACTTCTTCCAGATATTTGTGGACAACTGTCTTGTTGGGCATGGAAATGTTGGAGCCCAGCATTTTTAAGGCACGGATGCTGTTTACTGCAGCTTCCAGTGAGTCGTTGTCTACTTCAAAAGCAAGCTGGATCACATCGTCGCCGTTTTTGTCGTATGCAAGGTTATGGGTTGTGGGTGACTGTGTGTGGCGGATGGGGTACGCCATTAATCCAACTAATTCTGTATGTCCTGTAATGTTCGGCATGATAATTACCTCTCTTTTCTGAAAATAATTTTATCATAAGTAATATGGTTTTTAACTGTTTTTCGGCTTATCTGATTTTATCTTATTTTTATCTGATTTCGTCCAGGTCAAGGAATCCTTTTGATTCCAGTACGTTCAGGATGGCGCGTCCATCCATGGTTCCTTCCATGATGCGGCGGGCGCGTACGGAGTCTCCGATGGGGTAAATGCAGGTGTCCGTGTCGCCGAAGGCTTCTTCCAGCGCTGGGAGAAGGGGATTGTTGGACCGCATTCCCAGACAGTTGAAGCCGAGATCGAATTCCAGTTCTTTGATTTCTCCTTCGGGCGTTTTTACAACGAAAGCATTTTCCTTTACTTCTTGAAGGGCGGTGTTGACGTATTCTTTGACACCGTATTTGTCATGGGTTTCGCGCATGGAGCATTTTGTGATGGGGTCGGCCATCATGCCGATGGCGGGAAGCATGTCCACGATGGAACATTCTGCGCCGCGCGGTGCGAAATATTCGATCACATCGAGCCCTACGGAGCCGCCGCCCATGACAACGACTTTCTTTCCTTTGCAGAAATCATCAGGGTATTTGCCGGCGTTCAGGTTGTTGATCATATCGAAAATGGTTGACACATTGCCTGCAGCGATATTTTCTTTCAGACCGGGGATCGGCGGAACTACCGGCACGGAGCCGGTTGCGTTGACAATGATATCCGGCTTGAAGTTTCTAATCTTTTCGATGGTGGCTTCCGTATTCAGGAAAAGGTACAGGTTGGGCAGTTTTGCGGCACGTTTTTCCAGATATTTCGGGAAATCTTTCATACGTGTCTTGCTGGGCAGGTCGGAAATAAAGGTGGAAAGTCCCCCTACATGATCCTGTTTTTCCAGAACAAATACATTGCATCCGACTTCGGCAGCGGTGCAGGCTGCTTCCAGACCGGCGGTACCGGCGCCGATTACAACTACGTTGCAGTTTTTATTTACCTTTAATTTCTTATAAACATCACCTTCGGGAACAGCGGGATTGACGGTACAGCGGATGGGATGGTTGACACCGATGCGGTTTCCGGCACAGCCCACGTTGCAGGAGATGCATTTGCGGAGCATATCCTCTTCGCCTTTCTGCACCTTTACAACCCAGTCTGGATCGGCGATCAGGCCGCGTCCCATGCCGACCATGTCCACATCGCCGCTTTCCAGTATTTTCTCCACGACCTTCGGGTCACGGTAGTTGCCGGCGTTGATGACGGGTTTTCCGAATTTATCCTTAACAGCTCTTGCCTGATAGGAACGCCAGCCGTCGGGCAGGTAGTTGGAGTCGATCTGGTACTGCAGTGACGGGTTCAGACCGCAGGATACATCGTAGATATCCACAAATTCATCCAGATACTGCAGATATTCCAGAGTATCCTCCAGCGTATTTCCGCCGGGTACGCGTTCTTCAGCGGAGATGCGGACGATGATGGGGAACCAGGGACCTACCTGTCTGCGGACTTCTTCCAGTACCATGCGGGGGAAGCGCATACGGTTTTCCATGGAACCGCCGAATTCATCTGTTCTTTTATTATAGTACGGGGAAATGAACTGACTCATGAGGTAGGAGTGTCCGCAGTGGATCTCAACGGCATCGAAACCGATTGCCTGCACCCGTTTTGCAGCTTCTCCGTATTTCTTAACTGTAGTAAGAATTTCTTCCTTTGTCATGGGGCGGGGGATTTCACCGCCTGCTTTTGTAGGAATATTGGAGGAAGAAACAGTTTCCATTCCGGTTCTGGAAGAAGAAGCGGAAGCACCTGCGTGGTTGATCTGGATCGCAACTGTGGCACCGTTTTTATGCAGGTTTTCCACTAGCTGATAATAACGGGGCATAAAGCTGTCGTGGTCGATGCGGATCTGGCTGGTACCATTGGAACCAACCGGATATTCCACGTTGGCATTCTCCAGTATGATCAGGCCAACGCCGCCTTTGGCACGCAATGAATAGTAATTCATATGACGATTGCTCATCTCGCCGCTCGTTTCACCGTAATTGGTACCCATAGGAGTCATGGCGATACGATTGCGGATGGTCATTCTCTTTACCGTTAAAGGCTTGAAAATTGCAGGATAATTTGTTTTCATGATGAAGAGTTCTCCTTATCTGAAGATGAAGCTTACCTGAAATCATCGTAAGCTTACAATCTGATCTATCAGCGTCTAAAGATGTTTCTTCCGTTTGTGACAATATCATTATAAATCCGCAAAACCATAACGTAAAATATATTTTATGACATATATTGATACGTTTAAAGTATTGATTTACTGCTTAGGGCTTCTTTTCCTATATGAAACAACCTGCGGCGGCAGGATACCACAGTCATTCTGCCACACAAGCCTGCTGTTTCATATACTCTATAAACCGCTCGACGGCGGGCAGCTGATATCGGTCCCTCTGCCAGAACATAAAAGTCTGATTGATCAGATCGATGTCGTTCAGATGGTGGATGTTGACGCGGTTTTCGTCGATTTCTTCAATATCCGGTACCAGTGCGATTCCGAAGTCTTCGCTTACCATGGCAACGATGGAGTGTTCATCGGGGCAGTCCACCACGATGTTGGGCTGGAGGGAAAATCGTTTATACAGCTGTTTGGTATAATTGCCCAGCCAGGATGACTGATCGTATCCGATTACGGGATAGTGGTTGACTTCCTGCAGGGAAACGGATTCCCGGCCGGCCAGTTCGTGTTCCTTTGGCGTGATCAGCACGATTTCATCAGAAAGAACGGGGAAAAATTCGAAATCATCCCGGTCCATATATCCGCCGAATCCCACGTCCAGCTCGCCGGACAGCACCTTGCCGGCGATGGCAGGGGTATGATTCTGATAAAAATTGAAAGTAACCCTTTTATTTTCATCCCGGTTCAGGAAATTTCTTACATGATGGGGGATATAACGGCTGGCCAGAGGAAATACGTATCCGATATCGATTCTTCCGCCATCATCTGACAGTTCTTTCATTTTGTTCTTCGCAATTTCACATTCGGAAATGATCCGGTTTACATATTCCAGAAATAATCTGCCGCCTTTTGTCAGCTGGACGCCTCTGCCGCTTTTTTCAAAAAGAAGGATCCCCAGTTCACTTTCCAGAGCGGCAATGGAACGGCTCAGGGATGGCTGGGAAATATAGAGATCTTCCGCGGCTTTCCGGTAGTTCTCGTACCGGGCAATGGCCTGAAAATAATAAAGCTGGTTCAGTGTCATGGAATGGTGCCTCCTTTCTCCGATTATGTTATAACAAGGATTATACCATTTTGATAGCTTGAATGCATCAATTTTCGTACTGATTGGTATTGGAAATGGAACCATGTTCCTGATAAAATACAGGTACACAAATCGTTAGTTTTTTAACGAAAATGGTGCCGTGTTTCTTTTGTTTGTGACGAACCATTAGAAAAACGAAGGAGAACACCATTTATGAACAAAAAATATTTGCCGAGTGCATTGATTCTGTATCTGAATTATTTTATCCACGGCGTGGGCTGTTCCATTCTGGGACAGGCCGTAATTAAAGATTCTCTGGCAGCAAGCTGGGGTGTGCAGGCTATGGCCATCACTGCCATTTCCGCAGCGCTGGGGCTGGGACGTCTGATCGCCCTTCCCTTTGCAGGTCCGCTTTCCGATAAGCTGGGGCGCCGCATTTCCTGTGTGATCGGCGGAGCTTCTTACGCCATCTACCTGATCGGACTTGCGTTTGCATTCAATGCAGGTGCAAACGGCGGTTACCAGATTGCCTATATCTGCGCGATTCTCGGCGGTATTGCCAACTCATTCCTTGATACAGGTATTTATCCTGCTGTCGGTGAGATTTTCTACTCTGCTCCCGGCGTTGCAACCATGGGCATCAAGTTTTTCATTGCCATTTCGCAGATGCTGCTTCCGTTTGTACTGGGCATTGCCGTAACAACGACAAGCGCCGGTCTTGTATCCTACAATCCGCTGTTTATCGGCTGCGGTATCTGTTATGTTGTACTGATGATCCTGATCCTTTTTGCTCCTCTTCCTGATGCCGATGCGAAGAAGGAGAAGAAGGAAGGACTGCTGGAAAGTCTGAAAAAGACACATTTTTCCATCGAATCCATCGCAATGATCCTGATCGGATTTACCTGCACCGGTACGTTCCAGCTGTGGCTCAACTGTGCGCAGAATTTTGCAAAGGAAGTAGTCGGCTGGGCTGATCCCTCTATTATGCAGACCTATTATTCCATGGGAACCATGCTGGCGCTGATCGTAACCGCGCTCCTGACACGGAAGATCAAGGATGTACGTTTCATCATGGCTTATCCGGTGATCTGCTTTGTGACCATGATTCTTGTACTGTTCGGAAAATCCCAGATGCTCTGCATTGCAGGCGCATTTGTAATCGGCTGGGCAGGAGCAGGCGGACTGCTTCAGATCGTTACCTCCGTGTGCAACATGCTTTTCCCCAGAATCAAGGGAACCGTAACTGCACTGGTTATGATTGCTTCTTCCCTCTGTAACTATACCATCTTAACTGCTGCATCGAAAATGACTCCCTCCGGTGTTATGGTGATGAACATCGTTCTTACCGGCATCGGCGTGCTTCTCGGTGTATTTGTAAATCTTCGTTATGCAAAGATGGTGGAGCTTGCATCAGAAGAATGAATTGAGTATAATAGGAAATATTCGACTTTAAGACTTTAATTCCAAAAAGAGAGGATAATATAATATGAATACCGTTCGTGTGAGAGATATTGAAATCGGCGCAGGCATTCCCAAGATCTGTGTACCGATCGTTGGCGTTACAAAAGAAGATATTATTAATGAAGCAAAAACATTTGATTCCATTCCTGTTGACGTGGTGGAATGGCGTGTGGACTGGTTTGAAGGCGTGTTCGACTTTGCTCAGGTGCTGGATGTACTGAAGGAACTGAGAGAAGCGCTGGGAAATACTCCCATTCTCATGACCTTCCGTACTTCAAAAGAAGGAGGGGAAAAGGCCATTGAAGATGCTGTCTATGCGGAACTGAATATCCGGGCGGCACAGTCGGGATATGTGGATCTGGTTGATGTGGAAGCATTCACCGGCGACGAAATCGTAAAGAAGATCATCGAAGAGGCTCATGCGGCAGGTGTAAAGGTTGTTGCATCAAACCATGATTTCTTCAAAACACCGTCTCAGGAGGAGATTGTAGGCCGCCTCAGAAAAATGCAGGAACTGGGTGCCGATATTCCGAAGATTGCGGTGATGCCTCAGAATAAAAAGGATGTGCTTACACTTCTGGCGGCAACGGAAGAGATGGTATCCGAATATGCTGACCGTCCTATTATCACCATGTCCATGTCCGGTACCGGCGTGATCAGCCGTCTCTGCGGCGAAGTGTTCGGCTCCGCACTCACATTCGGAGCAGCAAAGAAAGCTTCCGCACCGGGCCAGATGGGTGTAAATGATCTGAGCACTGTGCTGGGATTACTTCACAGCGCATTATAACATATACTGCTTATTGCTGCGCTGGTTTGATTGCCGGAGGTCCCCTGTATTTGCGGGGCCTTTGGCAATGTTTCTTTTTCAGAGACGAAATGGAGGGTAAAGATGAAAAAAGCAATTCACTGGCTGGATGAAAATCTTGAAGAATTTATACTGATCCTTCTTCTGATCGGTATGACGGTCATCATGGGTGTGCAGGTGTTCTGCCGTTATGCGCTGAGCATGTCTCTGTCATGGTCGGAGGAACTGACACGGTATCTGTTTATATGGAGCGGCTTTATCAGCGTCAGTTACTGCAGCAAAAAATGCCTTTCCATTAAGATCGAGCAGTTTGTTGCGCTTTTTCCCAGACGCGGGAAAGCGCTTTTCAAGGTGGTCAATCACACCTTTGAATTGATCTTTTTTATCTATATGATTCCATTCGCCTGGTCCTACATGATGTCTGCCGTGACCAGCGGACAGGTTTCTCCGGCCTGCTCCATCCCCATGTATTATGTACAGGCGGCGCCTTTCGTTTCCTTTGTTCTCGTGGCTTTCCGCATTCTGCAGAGGTGGATCATCGAATTCCGCATTGCCAGGGGAGAAAAAGTATTCGATCCGGCCCATCCGGAAAGAAATACGCCGGAATCATTTGTTGAAGCAGGTAAGGAGGTAGAGTAATGCCCGCTGCATTATTATTTATTATTTTTGTGATTGGACTGGTGATCGCCATTCCCGTATCGATTACACTGGGAATTACGGCAGTTCTGTCGTCCGTTTTTGATCCGTCCTTTACGGTAGGGGCGAAATACCTGATCCGCGCCATGTTCGGCGGTCTTGATTCTTTTCCGCTTCTGGCGGTTCCCATGTTTGTTCTGTCGGGAATTATCATGGCAAAGGGCGGCATTTCCAGAAAGCTGTTTGATGTTTTTGCATATTTCCTCGGGAATCTCACCGCAGGCATGCCCTGCGCGGTGATCGTGACCTGCCTTTTCTACGGGGCAATCTCCGGTTCCGCACCGGCTACTGTGGCAGCGGTGGGAAGCATGACTATTCCGGTGCTGACAGGACTTGGATATGATCTGACCTTCAGCACGGCGATCGTCGCTGTGGCCGGGGGACTTGGCGTAATTATACCGCCCAGTATTCCTTTTATCATGTATGGTATGGCTTCCGGTGCTTCTGTCAGCGATCTGTTTCTGGCGGGAATCATTCCCGGTCTTATGATCGGCGGGCTTCTGATGTTCTATGCGATCTGCTACTGCAGACGCCGCGGCGAGGATAAGGAAAAGATCCATGCCGAAGTGAAAAAGCTGCATGATAAAGGTCTGTTAAGTGTTATAAAGGAAAGCTTCTTTGCCATTTTAAGCCCCGTTATCATTCTGGGATGTATTTACAGCGGTGTGGCTTCCCCCACGGAAGCAGCGGTTATTTCCGTATTTTATGCACTGATCATCAGTCTGTTTGTCTATAAAAGTATTCATGTGAAGGATGTCTGGGGAATCCTCAGGGAGGCGGTAAAAACATATACCCCGATTCTTTTTATCCTGGCAGCGTCCGTTGCATTCTCAAGGGTTCTGACCCTGATGCAGGTGCCTCAGACGGTCAGTGCATTCATCAGCAGCAATTTCCACAGCGAGGTTCTGATATTGCTGGTCATCAATGTGTTCCTTCTGATTGTTGGCATGGTCATGGATACCACGCCTGCCATCCTGATCCTGACGCCGATTCTTCTGCCGATCATAACAGAGCTGGGTATGGATCCCGTTCAGTTCGGCGTGATCATGGTTGTCAATCTTGCCATTGGATTTGTAACCCCTCCCATCGGAGTCAACCTTTTTGTAGCCAGCTCTCTGACAGACGTGCCGGTTATGAAAATCGCCGGAAAAGCTGCGCCGATGATCGCCTGTTTTCTGGCGGCGCTGCTGCTGATCACATTTATAAAATGTTAGCCAGAAAACCCATGGTCTTTAGACCGTGGGATGAATGGGGTCAAGTATATTTTTAATTAAAATAATATACTTTTAGTAAATGATATGCTATAATTCTTAAGGAAAGTATCAGATTCAGAGCCTCAAAAAAGAGCAGTTCCGAAGTTTTTCAGAACTGCTCTGAATATGATTCTTTCCAATTGTACCAAATCGCGGCCCCTGGATGAAATGATTATGGAAATTGCTTTTT
>JAQYDI010000080.1 GCA_028724245.1 Lachnospiraceae bacterium | reverse complement strand
GCTTTTTTTCGCATGCCATTTTTTCTGTCTGGCAGTTTCCTGCAGATGAACTGTCATCTTTTTTATCCCCATTTAACTAAACCCTCAACAAAGAATCGTGCCCAGGCTAATTTCTTAGCGAGTTTCCGAGATTACTCTACCTTATTTTCAGGCATAGCAACAGTGTTATGTCTATTTGTCGTGCTTATTTTTTTTATTTTGTATCATATTTACTTGTCAAAGTTCAATACCAGAATTTCACTGGCATGATCACTCAGGATTCCGAGAGATCATGACTTTTAAAAAAAGTAACCTGAATATAAGCGTTGATTCCAAAAGCAAGCGTCACACTGTAGTGCGCCTGAAAATGAGTCTCGATAAACCGGACATGCGCACTCGTCTCATAATGATCGTTTCCGATCACATCTGTTGCACGGTACAGTCTCGGATTTACATCAAAGTAAGTCAGATGATCTCTGACCGCTTCCCGGTACACCAGATTTCTCACTGCATCGACCGATGCAAACGTTCTGTAAGGATGTTCCTCTGAATCAAGCATGATCCCTTCCCAGCTTGTCCATGAAAGAAACTGCCCTTCTGTATCAAAATAACTGATTAATGCTTTTTTTAATCCGAAATTCCGGTCCAGAGAATCCAGAAGAACCGTGCTGAAAAACTCCTGCGCCGTTATCTGATATTCTGACATTTCGGAAAAAAAGCCGGACTGACCCAGATTTTCATATTTCATATCTTATCACTCCTGTATTCCGCAGCTGTTCTGGTTATTATTTTATCAAATTATGGCTTTTTCCGCAAGATTGATGCCGGTGACAGGAGCCATAAATCCAGCTGCTGTTGTAACTGCTCAGCCTGACGGCAACAAAATCTAAGGAATCTTCCTTATTTACTCCCGCGTATGTTCAGAGTAAAATTTTAAAAAACAGGCTCTTGAACAGGAACTCAGCTTCCATGGAGAAAACGACGCCTGTAAAATCATCCGTTTTAATCTGCTGCAGGCCAAATTTCAGATTGAAACGTAAAAAATGCGGGAGCTTCCTCTGCGAAGCCCCGCATTTTTCATTTCCTGCAGCAAATTCCAAAACCGCAATATGGTCCTGAACAGTTACCATTTTTTATTATAATGCCTTGTAGTATAAATCGATCATTTCTTTCAGATTCGTCTGTCTGGGATTGGCAAGTACATTCGGATGAACAACTGCATCTTTTGCCATTGCTTCAATCTTATCTTCTGTCACGCCTACTTCTGAAAGAGATGCGGGAATACCAAGATCTGCATTCAGTTTTCTGATCTCATCGATCAGCATCTGAGGCTTAAAATCAACAGCAGGTTCTTTTTTCTCCCGGATATAATTATAGATTTTCTCATAACGGCCATGATCAGCAAGCGCATTGTACTCGATAACTGTCGGAAGCAGAACCGCATTCGCTACTCCATGGGCAACATGGAAATATGCGCTTACCGGATGACTCATTGCATGTACATTACCAAGCTTTGCCCATGCAAATGCCATCCCTGCAAATGTGGAGCCGACCATCATCGCACATGCAGCCTCTTCATCCTGCCTGTTTGCAACAAAACGGCGAATATTTCCACCAATCAGTTCCATTGCTTTTTCAGCCATTGCATCGGTAAAAGGCGATGCAAAATTGGACAGATAAGCTTCCAGCGCATGAATCAGAGCATCGATTCCGCAGGATGCAGCGATAGATGCAGGAGCTGTCATGATCAGTTCCGGATCCAGAACCGCATATTTCGGAAGCATCTCATAACTGATAACAGACATTTTGTAATTTCTTGCTTCATCTGTTATAACTGCCGATGCTGTAACCTCACTGCCTGTTCCTGCCGTGGTGGGAATGGCAATAATCGGTACAATGGGACCCGGAACCTTATACAGACCTTCGTAATCTGTAATTTCACCGCCATAAGCTGCAAGTACTCCTGTTGCTTTTGCAACGTCCATGGAACTTCCGCCTCCAAGTGCGATCATGCTGGTTGCACCGGATTCCCGATAACATTTTGCAGCCTCATTTACCACATCCACAGTAGGATTCGGAATCACATCCAGATAGGAGGTACATTTCAATCCTGCTGCCTCCACAATATCCTGAACTTTTCTGACTACGCCAATCTTTTCCAGTCCCCGGTCAGACACCAGAAATACATGCTCTGACTGATTCTCTTTTAAGATATCGGGCAGTTTTTTCAGGCTTCCTACGCCGAATTCAATATTCTGCGGCACTTTAAATCTAAAATCTTTCATCTTTTTTTCTCCTTTTTTATTTATTCTTTTTCTCTGGTTCCAACCAGGCAGTGGATTCCCCTTTGATTAAAATATTCTGCAATTTTCTCTACTTTTTTCTGGAAGGATTTACGGTTCAATTTCATACCTTCCATGCCATAAGGTATGCCAAGTGAAGTGTATTTTTCTTCTCCCAGTCTCATAAAGCTTAACAGCTGCAGCGTCCGGACTTTTCCATTTAATCTGCTCTGTATGAAATCCGCTGTGGATGCAATATTTTTCTCATCGTCATTCACCCCGGGGATAACCGGAATCCGCAGGATCATATCCCTGCCTTCCCGGGCCAGATGTTCCAGATTCTCCAGAATCAGCTCATTATTCACTCCCGTATACTGCTTATGTATTTTTGAGTCCATATGTTTGATATCGGAAATGATCAGATCCGTATAGGGAAGTACTTTCTCAATCTCACTCCAGTCTGTATAAAATACAAATTCCAGACAGGTATGATATCCTTCTTCCTTACATTTTCTGAATAATGCCTGCACAAAATCACTCTGCACCAGCGGATCCCCTCCGGAAACAGTCACACCGCCTCCGGAACGTTCATAATACCCCTGATCTTTCCGAATCACTTTCATGCACTCTTCAACCGTCATTTTCTGCCCCCACTGCTTTATTGCATCAGATGGACAGATGCGGGCACACGCGAGACAATGGAGGCATTTGCTCCGGTCAACAGCAGCAGGCTTTCCGCGATAAAACTGCAGAACCTGATCCCCCGGACAGGCTTCCAGACAATCTCCGCATTTGTTTTTGGAAATGCATTTACTTCTGTATACTCCCGGCTGCATGAACGGCATCCAGCTTTCAGGATTGCTGCACCATCTGCACCGAAGAGGACATCCTTTCAGGAAAAGCTCCGTTCTGAGACCGGGACCATCATGAATCGTAAAGCGCTGAATATTAAATACGATTCCTTCCTGCTCCAATCCTTTCACCCCCTCTTTTTCTGCTGTGTATGTTCAGGTCTTCTTTTATTAAATTATATAACAAACCTGCTGAAGCAAAAAAGTGGCTACTGGTGGTATTTTATATGGGGAATATTCCCTATATTGCTGTAATCATTACTGTTCAGAGCCAACCTCGAAAACACTGCCTGGCTCTGAACCAATGTCATTTACTTAAAGTAAAATGAGCATTAAAATATTTCTTTTCATCTTACTAACCAGTGAACTTAAGAACAGTATAAAAAAGTAAATAGGTAAAAAGCCTGCAAATATATTTAAATTTGTATTTTTTCGAAA
>JAQYDI010000079.1 GCA_028724245.1 Lachnospiraceae bacterium | reverse complement strand
TATGGCTTATCTTTTCCGTTTTTACCTTTTAGGTTGTTGTTCTTTAAATGTTTTCAAAGAATTTTCAGGAAATCCATCTTCTTTCGAAGATTTCTTTAAAGGTTTTATTCTTACGTTGTTCAGTTATCAAGGTTCCTGTCGCCGCTGACCTGCGTCAGCAACTTTTGTAGTTTATCACACTTTCATGTGTTTGTCAACCACTTTTTTATTTTTCTTTTCAGCTGTTTGTTTTTTTACAACCGCTCGCTGACAGCTTCTAAAGGATACCACTTAAAAAATGATTTGTCAACAGTTTTTTTCATTTTTTTATTTTTTTCTCTTTCCCGCAATTCTTCTCTTTTTTACCGGTCTCATCATAACAGAATACATTTTCCGCAGAATCGGCCGGAACGGCCGCAGTCTCAGCCAGATGTGCTCAAAGAATTCCCACCAGAATGTTCCTGGCTTCTCCAGCTTTCCTTTCCTTTTTACGCCGCACACCACCGCAAAAATCTGTTTTTCTTCCAGCGGACCTTCCACAATTGTCTGCGCATCCCCCACAAAATAATATTTTCCATCCTTCACCCTGCAGATACGGTGCATGACATACTGTCCATTTTTTCTTCTGTAAAATGCCATTGTCCCTTTTTCTAATGGAAATTCCGGTTTTTTCAGAAGAATCGTATCCCGCTCGTGTATCATAAAAGGGCTCATGCTGTTTCCTGTAATAAGAAACGGGACCGTATTTCCTGCTTCAACCAGTTCCCGGATTACAGGAATGTACGTATCCGCTTCTACAATTCTTTTTCCGACTGCCATTGACTGTTCCATATAATTCATCTGCCTCCTGTGCAAACAATCTGCTGCAGACAGTCATATCTGCACTCCATAGCTTTATCTTCTTTCCCTGTTTTATCTGAACAGTTACTTTTATTTTATTCTTTACCTGATCAGTTGATTTCTTTCCAAATAGCGGTAAAATGCTTCGCAGCCCTCCAGAATATCATCATAAGTCACATCAAAATTTCCCGTATACCATGGATCTGCAATATCGCGGGGCGAATCGGAATAATCCAGCAGGCAGTGCACTTTCCCTTCCGGATCACTTCCGCAGATGCGCAGGATTCCCCGGATATTGCTTTTCTCCATACCAAGAATATAATCGTATTTTTTATAATCGTTCTTTTCCATGCGCCTTGCATATTTTCCTGCAGTGGAAATCCCGTACCGGCTCAATTTCTGCCTTGTTCCGTAATGTACCGGGTTGCCTTCTTCCTCATAGCTGGTCGCTGCCGATGCAATCTGAAAAAACTGCCCGGTTCCTTTTCTATTCACCATATCCTTAAACACAAATTCCGCCATGGGACTTCTGCAGATGTTGCCCAGACAGACAAATAAAACTTTTATCAAAATGTAGTCCCGTTACTGAAAAACTTATAAAAAGTCATAAAGCTTTTATGTTCCATTCCTACTTCGTCGTGTATGCTTTTGTACTGCCGAAACAGATACTGCTCACAAGTCCTTATACACTCCATAGGCATAAATTCCGAATTAACGTATCCGTACACATCTGTAATAACTTGAAAATGTTATGCTGCAACCTCAAATCTGTTTTGATTTTCACGACCTCTGCAGTGATTTGATGTAAATAGTTCTGACGGATATTCGTTAGTCTGCGATTTAATTTTAAAAGTTCTTTTTCTCTTTTTATATAATATTATTTGTTTTGCAGTAACTCTCTCCCTTCTTATTTTTTCATATTTTCTTGAGACAGAACGCTGTACCTTTTAAATAATAGTGTATAATAAGGCAATAATCAATAGGGTAAACGAATATTCCATCAATCAGCATGGTTCACCCCAGAAAATCTCTCCGATACTGGGGATTCAGGTGGAATTCCTCTGACAATACGGAAAGGCTTACGTCTTCTGACAGATGCTCCTGTACATAGCGGGTAATACCGATAATGGACCGCTGCTCCTGTTCTTCCGGTTCTGCAGAAGCTGTTACACGCTGTTTGAACAGAGAAATCTTCAAGTTGTCAATGCAGGTTCCGAATTCCTCATAATTCACCGGTTTTAAAATATAATCCGTGATCTGCATGCGCAGGGCCTGCTGACAATAGGAAAAATCATCGTATCCTGAAACAATAACAAATGCGGTCTGAGGATGTTTGATGCGGCTGAGCTGAATCACCTTCAGGCCGTTCATAATGGGAATATTGATGTCCATAATAACAATATCCGGACAGAACGTATCGATTTTCGTCAGTGCTTCCATGCCGTCGGCAGCCTCTCCCACCACCTGACAGTCGTGAGCTTCCCAGTCAAAAAGACGTTTGAATCCCTCGCGGATCATAATTTCATCATCAACCAGCAGTACACTCAGTTTTTTCATTCTGCAGGTTGGCTCTGAACAGCAACAAATAATCCACTGAAAAAGGGATCTGCCCTGCTTACTGCATCAGTAGGACAAACCCCTTTCTGTCTGTTTTATCTGCAATTAACTGTTCTATCCGCGATTCACTTTTTTATCCGCGATTTGCTTTATCTGTAAATAATCTCATCTCTTCTCGGTCCGTTGGATACCATCTTAATCGGAACTTCCAGTTCTTTTTCGATGAATTCCACGTAGTTGCGGCACGCTTCCGGCAGATCCTCATACTTTTTGATTCCTCTGATATCGCACTTCCAGCCGGGCAGTACCTTCAGTACCGGTTTTGCCTTTTCAAGAAGGGATGTGGCAGGGAAATCTCTTACAACCTTGCCGTCGATCTCATAGCCTACACATACAGGGATCTCATCAAGGTATCCCAGTACATCGAGGACAGTCAGTACGGCTTCTGTTGTTCCCTGTACACGGCATCCATAACGGCTTGCCACGCAGTCGAACCATCCCATTCTTCTGGGACGTCCTGTGGTTGCGCCGAATTCGCCACCGTCACCGCCGCGGCGTCTCAGTTCATCTGCTTCTTCACCGAAAATCTCGCTGACAAAGGCACCGCCGCCTACTGCGGATGAATATGCCTTTACAACTGTTGTGATATTGGTGATCTCGTAGGGAGGAATGCCTGCGCCCAGTGCACCGTAAGCTGCCAGTGTATGGGAAGATGTTACCATGGGATAGATACCGAAATCGGGATCCTTCAGAGAACCCAGCTGACCTTCCAGAAGGATGTTCTTGCCTTCCTTCAGCGCTTCATGTAAATATAAGGAAACATCGCATACATAAGGAGCCACCATATCACGATACTGATGCAGGGTATCCATCAGTTCTTCCGGTACCAGCGGAGGCTGATGATACAGATTCTCCAGCATGCAGTTCTTCAGAACACAGATCTTCTCCACGCGTTCTTTCAGCACTTCATCGTCAAATAACTCGTTGACCTGAATACCGATTTTCGCATATTTGTCAGAATAGAACGGAGCAATACCCGACTTTGTGGAACCAAATGACTTTCCTGCAAGACGTGCTTCCTCGCATGTATCAAAAAGAACATGGTAAGGCATCAGAATCTGGGCACGGTCAGATACCAGAATCTTCGGCTGCGGTACTCCTTTGCTGACAATTTCATTGATTTCTTCGAAAAGTTTGGGAATGTTCAGCGCTACCCCATTGCCGATAATACAGGTTGTATTGGGATTAAATGCACCTGAAGGAAGCAGATGCAGTGCAAATTTCCCGTAATCATTAATGATCGTATGACCTGCATTGCTGCCGCCCTGGAAACGGATTACGATATCGGCTTCCTGAGCCAGCATATCCGTAATCTTGCCTTTTCCTTCATCGCCCCAGTTAGCGCCTACTATAGCTCTTACCATTTGATTATTACCTCCAAATCTGGCAGCAACCTAATCTGCCAATATGAAAATTCAACAATGCCATGCCGTACCATAATAAGGACAGCAAAACAATTACAGTATATCCTATTCTTTCCGTAAAATCAATCATTTTACTTTATTTCCGACGAATATTTCATCAAAGCATTTCTTCACCGCATTAAAGCAGTTTTGTGTTTTGTCCGACAGGTACAATACACACCGCGGGAAGGCCATATGCAGGCATCATCGACAGATCATCAGAGATACAGATGGCATGCCACGGTATGTCCGGGTAATACTTCCTTCATCACCGGCTCTTCCACTGAACAGATATCCATTTTTCTGGGACAGCGGCTGCAGAAACGGCAGCCCGCAGGCGGATTCACCGGACTGGGGACATCTCCCTCCAGTACGATTTCCTTCCGTTTTCCCGCAAGATCGGGGTCGGCAATGGGAACTGCTGCCAGAAGCGCTTCCGTATAAGGATGAAGCGGATTGTCATACAGCTCATCGCAATCGGTCATCTCCACTATTTTCCCCAGATACATTACGCCGATCCGGTCGGAAATATGTTTTACCACCGACAGATCATGCGCAATAAAAAGCATGGTCAGATGTTTCTCCCGCTGCAGTTCCATGAGCAGATTGACGATCTGCGCCTGCAGAGACACGTCAAGTGCGGAGACCGGCTCATCGCAGAACAAAAATTCAGGATTGACGGAAAGCGCTCTGGCAATCCCGATCCTCTGCCTCTGACCGCCCGAAAATTCATGCACATTCCGTCCTGCATGCTCTGCATTCAGCCCGACCATGTCAAGGAGCTCATATACCATTTTCTGTTCCTGCTCCCGATTCTGCGCCAGTTTATGTATGCGGATCCCCTCTGCCACGATCTGATAAACCTTCTGATGAGAATCCAGTGATGCATAGGGGTCCTGAAAGATCATCTGCACCTTTCCGGTAAAATCAAACCGCTCCTTCTTTGTCATGCTGTGCACATCTTTTCCCTGAAAAAAGACTTCTCCTCCTGTTTTCGGCAGCATGCCGATGACTGTTTTGCCGCATGTTGTCTTGCCGCAGCCCGACTCGCCCACGATTCCCAGAGTTTCTCCGCGGTAAATGGTAAATGATACGTCATCCACCGCTTTCAGAAGCCGTCTGCGGCCGGCAGGATAATATTTTCTCAGATTTCTGACTTCCAGATCAATTTCTCTTTCGGCTTCAGGCCCGGTTTTTTTTCCGATTCCGGGTCCGACTGTTTTTCCCACTTCCGGATTCTTAACTTTCTTCTCTGCATCCAGCTGTCCCATATCAGATATTACCTCCTGCCCGTTCATCCATCAGCCAGCAGGCCGCTTCATGAACTGTTTTCCGATTTTCTTCCGCTTTGTTTTCATGATCTGTGCCTGCCGCACCATCTGTTCCTCCGATTTTCTGACGATGATTTCTACCTTCTGCACCATCTGTTTCTCCGGCTCCCTGATCATAATTTACCGCAGGTTTCATCTCAGGCATGTACTGTGCACAGATATTCATGGCATGAGGACATCTGTCACAGAATGCACAGCCTGCAGGCGGCCTTGTCATATCCGGTATATTTCCTTCAATGGTGCGCAGCTTCTGCCCTCCCCGTTCATCCAGTCTGGGAACTGAACTGATCAGCGCTCTGGTATACGGATGCCGGGGATGATAGAAAATATCCCGGCAGGGGCCTTTTTCCACAATTTTGCCCGCATACATCACCACAATTTCATCTGCCATGCCTGCTACGATTCCAAGGTCATGGGTAATCAGCAGAATCGCCATTCCCAGCTTTTTCTGCAGATTTTTCATCAGGCGCAGAATCTGATTCTGAATCGTCACATCCAGTGATGTGGTCGGCTCGTCTGCGATCAGCAGTTTCGGATCAGTAATCAGAGCCATGGCAATCATCACTCTCTGGCGCATACCCCCTGACAGTTCATGAGGATATTTATCCAGACAATCCTCTGCATCGGGAATCTCCGTCATTTTCAGCACATCCACTGCCATCTGCCTTTTTTCCCTGCCTGACAGACCGGTTTCATGATTATCCAGATTTTCCATGATCTGCTTTCCGATCTTCATGGTGGGATTCAGGGAAACCAGCGCGTCCTGAAAAATCATGGAGCACTGTTTGCCGCGGAACCGGTTCCATTCCTTTTCCGAAAAACGGACCACATCAGTGCCTTCGAAAATAATTTCGCTGCCCTCACGGATTTTTCCCGGCTTTTTTACAAGTCCCATAATACTTTTTGCCGTAACGGATTTACCGCAGCCCGATTCTCCCACCAGAGCCACCGTAGTGCCCGGTTTTACACTGAAAGACACATCACGTACTGCCTGCACTTCTCCTCCGAATGTAAAATAGGAAACCGCAAGATGTTTTATTTCCAGTAAATTCTCCATTTCTTCCTCCTGTTTCACCAGCTATTTTACAATTTTGGGTTCCAGCGCATTCCGCAGCACATCCCCCAGCAGATTAAAACTCAGTACCGTAATCAGGATCATCAGCCCCGGAAATACAGCCAGAAGCGGATGATCAAGGATGTGCGACTGCGCCCCCTGCAGCATGCTGCCCCATGAAGCCAGAGGGATCTGCACACCAAGGCCCAGATAACTCAACGAGGATTCCATCAGAATGGCATTGGCCACGCTTAAGCTGGCGGCCACGATTACCGGACCCAATGTATTGGGAATAATGTGCTTTACGGCAATGAGCAGACCGGAAGCGCCCAGATTTTTTGTTGCAGTTACAAAGTCCCTTTCCTTCAGAGACATGGTTTCCGCCCGGGTAATTCTGGCAACTGATGCCCAGGAAAACAGGCTCAGCACCGCTACCAGCGTAAAAAGTCCCGGCTGCAGAAATGTATTCAGAATTACCATCAGAAGCATACTGGGCAGCGCCAGAAAAATATCGGTAAACCGCATCAGAAGGGCATCCACACGGCCTCCCGCATACCCTGAAAACACACCGATGGCCGTACCCAGCGTAACGGTTACCAGCATGGACAAAAATCCCACTGTCAGAGAAACCCGGCCCCCGTACAGTACCCTGGTAAAATAATCACGCCCGAACTCATCTGTTCCGAACCAGTGTGCAGCCGATATCCCCTGCAGCTTCTGGCTGGAATCCAGCGCATAGGGATCGTAGGGACTCAAGGGGGCAAGCAGCGCGCCGATCATGATGATCAGCAGCAGGATCAGGCTGACCAGCGCCACTTTATTGGAAAGCAGTTCCCTGCGGATATCATGCCATACACTGTGCATCACGGCAGGGGGCAGTTCCTTCTGTTTTCTTTCCAGCGGCTGAAAGGATTCTTCTGTAATCACAACCGTCATTTCACGTTCCACTGTCCGCACCTCCTCTCTTGATTCTCGGATCTGCTATGGCATACAGGATATCCGCAATAAAATTACCGATGACAAGAATCAGACCGGACATCATGACATACGCCATAATAATGGGATAATCACGTTTTCCGATGGCTTCCATAGCAAAGGAACCAATACCCGGCCATCCGAATACACTTTCAATAATAAAAGAACCGCATACCAGAGAGGCCAGATTCATCCCAACCAGAGTAATAATGGGAAGCAGCGTATTTTTCAACACATGATTTTTTAAAATCTTTACTTTGGAAGTGCCTTTTGCCTCAGCCGTCAGCACATATTCCTCGCTGAGCTGCCCGATGGTATTGGCACGGATATAGCGGATATAAACCGCCAGATTGCCGATACTCAGGGTAATGCAGGGCATGATCATATGTTTGGCCGTATCCAGTATGGAATTGTCTCCCACCGTATGCATTCCCGAAGAAGGCAGTATATGTAAAATCCCGGAAAACAGAATAATCAGAAGCATACCGAACCAGAAGGAAGGGATGGACATCCCCATGTAGGTAACGGAACTGATCAGATTGTCGATCCATGTATTTTTATGATAGCCGGACCACAGCCCCAGAGGAATTGCCAGAATCAGCGAAAGAAGGAAGGAGCATCCCATAAGAAGCATGGTGGACGGAAGCCTTTTTACAATCTGGGGAAGCACCGATGCCTTGTTGGACAACGACACCCCCAGATCACCGTGAAGCGCACGGACGGCCCAGGCGGCATACTGCTCCAGCATACTTTTATCCAGTCCCAGTTCCGCCATGACATTGGCCTTCTGTTCTTCTGTCATTTCCTGAGAAATGTACATCATGGATATATCGCCCGGCGCAAAATAGATAATTGCGAAGGAGAAAAATGAAATCAGTATCATAACGATCACAAGCTGTATCGTTTTTTTACAGAAATATTTCCACATATCAGGTCAGATCCTTTCCGCGTACTTTAAAAGATGGCCTGTTCCCGGAAAGAACAGGCCATGAAAATTTTGATGTTAACGATCAGAAAAATCAGTCAACGTGAATTGCAAGATAATCAATAAATTCGGGAATGACTGTGGAAGAATCAAGACCGGTTACATTTTTCTGAGATACCATAATATAATTGGTATAAGTCAGAGGATACTCCCAGTATTCCGCAAGCGCTTTGTCCTGAATGTCATTCCATAATGCCTGTCTTTCGGCAGCATCCGGTGTGGACATGGCTGTTACCACCATACCTGATAATTCATCGCTGAATCCGCAGTCACAGAGACGATTGGTGAAATAGCTGTAGGACTGTCCGCAGTTGCTTCCTCTCTGTGAATCCCATCCGTTGGTTCCCAGATCCCAGGTGGATACCTGATCGCTGTCTTTGCCTGCAAAGAAACGGGGGAAGAATGTGGCCGAATCACAGGATTCAATCTTTACATTGACACCGATTGCAGACAGCTGCTGCTGAACAACGGTAGCAACTGCTTCCATATTGGAACGGTCTGCGTTGTAGATATACGTTAATGTGGTGCCTGTCAGACCTGAGGAATCGGCCAGCTTCTTCGCTTCTTCCAGATTATAGGAATAACCTGCACAATCCTTGTTGTACAGGGACTGATCCGGTGTCAGAAGGCTGTTGGGAACCGTCGCCAGTTTATCGGAACCATAGGCAAAATTAATGATTTCTTCATCATTCAGTGCAAGGAAGATCGCTTTTCTCGCATCTTCAGACAGGGTTGACATGACAGAACCATTGGGATTGAGCTGAATATAATTCAGGCGGGCCTCGGAAACCGTATATAAATTATACTTATCAGACTGTGCTTCGTATTTTTCCAGATCCTCTGCAGTGGTGATCCGCATGTAGTCGATCTCGCCGTTTTCAAATGCCAGCTGTCTGGTGCTGCCGGCGCCGATGGTTTTCATGATGACTTTTTTCACGGAAGGCGTGCCTCTGTAATAATCATCTCTTGCCGTATAGACAATGCTGTCCTCGTTGATCTCAGCAACTGTGTAGGCACCGTTTGTTGCCATATCTGTTTTGGTAAAATAGCCGCTGTCATTGATCTTGGAAGGATCATTGTCAAATGCATGAGAAGGCATGGGATAGAACTGTGCCAATGTTCTGGTGTAGTTATCGTAAACCTGGGGCAGAACGATTTCCAGTGTCTTATCATCTTTTTTGTTGAATGTTACTTCTGCTCCGTTGATGGCGGTAAAGGAAGTCGGGCCACCGTAGGACAGCACACCGTAATCAATGGTAAACAGGACATCGTCTACGCATACGGGTTCGCCGTCGCTCCAGGTTGCCTTGTCATTGATATGAAGCGTATAGGTCAGGCCATCTTCTGAAATTTCCAGACTGTCTGCCAGATAATATTCCAGACCGTCTGCGGTTTCTGCAAACAGCGGTTCATAAATCGGGCGGATGGCAAATACAAGGTCATCGCTGGACTGGGCGCTGGGCTGCAGAGAAGAAGGCATATAACTCAGCGCAGCAGTAAATGTACTTTCCCCTCCGTCTGCTTCTTCTGTTCCCTGAGATGCTTCCGTTTCTCCTGCCGCTGCTGTCGTACCTGCTGCTTCCGTTTCTTTTTTGCCGGAATTTCCGCATCCGGCAAACATGGAAACTGCCAGCATGGAAGCCAGCATCAGGCTTACAAGTTTCTTTTTCATGTTTTTTCTCCTTTTTCTTTTCTGGTATATCATTATCTTTCGGCGAAATATCAGCTCAGCCGCAAGATAGTAGCGTATGTAACTGTTTTCAGATTCTCCGGATTTCAGTTCTGTTTAATTTTTCAGCATTTCGATCAGTGCTGCAATACGCGTGTTGATCTGTCCCACGTCTGTAGTGGAATAATCCGTCTCGATCTTCATGTAGGGAAGGTCATAATTGTCCTGCACAAATTTCTCGATTTTTCCGCTTTCCACTGAATAGGGATGACAGGACTGCAGAACGATTTCCACAACAGCATCCGGTTTGTATTCCTCAATCAGTCTGCCCATCAGGTTCAGACGGCGGGGATTGGGTGACATGCAGGCGCAGCCGATATTCAGGTAACGATGAGCCAGCGCATCATATACATCGGGATTGTTTTCATCTACATTTTCATCACAGGATTTGGAACCGCCGCAGTTTTCATAGGCAACGACCACAGCACCGTTGTCCTCAATGGCGCGGACAACCTTCATGGCACCGCCGGAAGAAGGCGAACCGGTAATCAGGATACGAGGCATCTTCTCCAGATGTTTTCCCTCTGCGTACTCCTTTTTAATTCTGTCAATCAGTGCATAAATCTCCTTCACAACCTGTTCTTTATCGAAACGGAAGGTGGAACCGAATAAAACGCTGTACAGCTGTTCCCCTTTCATGGGCACCGGATCCATCTGCATCAGCTCATACAGGCTCTTCAGAGCCAGACGCTCTTCATTTCTCTGGTGAATTGCCTTACGGATCTGATCTTCTGTAATCACCACTTCAAACTGTTCTTCCAGAACTTCTTTGAAACGGATAATTTCATCACGATACATCTTATAACCGTTTTCGCTCTGACGGTTGGGCAGTTCCATTACATGCACCGGCTTAAACTCCGCCAGATGCTCATACATCTTCTTCTTTCCATCGCAGGTCGTCTCACCCACAACCAGATCGGAAAAATAGAAAAACGGACATTTGTCTGTTTTAGCAAAACCGTAGCTGGACTTGATCAGGGGACAGAGATTCTTCGGAAGATCCTTCTCTGCATCAGCAACCGTCTCATCAGAGGTGGAGCAGAGCCCTACAACACAGGCACCCATAGCCATCGCAATCTCCTGAGGAAAATACGTACAGAAAACACCGATAACCGGCGTTCCCTGATCCTTGATCTCCTTAATCCGCAGGAATGATTTTTTCCTCTGTTCATTAAATTCTTCAAATACCAGAGGCAGATCTTTCTTTAATTCCATAAATACCACACTTTCCTTGTTTTGAAAATCTTATCGTGATTTTAGACATTGTTGTATAAAAAATATCGTTCTTTTGTGGTCAATAATAACATTTTCGTTTTGTAAAGTCTAATTGTTTTTTGAATGATTTCTATGTGTTTTATAGATTTTATTTATAAATATACTTCTGCATAAGTCTGTGTTATCAGATCTTTCGCCTTTGATCTAAAAAGATTATGAATTTCCCAGATCTCTATTTTAATGATGCAGGGTTGTGTTTCCGTTTGATGTCGTATTTATATTTTACTTACTAAGACTTCCCATACCCAAAATGGGCTTCGCACCTTGCCGGTGTGGGAAATAAGAAAAAGGCAAAAAAGAAAATCGGTATCTTTTTCCCATCCGCCATAACCACATTGCGCTCATAATAATCTATCTTTTTTATTGTGCCCGCCGCCGAAAGGTATGCATCTCCAGATTTTCTTTCATCGGGCTGGAAAAATGCGATTTCAACCTCCTTACAAGAAGTATTTTACTGTATCTGTCTGTTTTTCTCTCGACTTTCTTTGCCTTTTCAACGCAAAAATCGGGCGGAAGCCATTCCGGCTCCCGCCCGGGGGAAGATATTAGATTGATTTCCGCAGATATTCCGCTGTGATAGTCTGGGCACACTCCGCCATGTCCTTTGGCGTTCCTGTAAAGACGATCTCGCCCCCGGCCGTTCCGCCGTCGGGGCCAACATCGATGATCCAGTCCGCCTGCTTCATCACATCCAGATTGTGCTCTATGACGATGACGGTATTACCCCGATCCACCAGAGAGTCCAATAGCTCCATAATCCTGCACACATCGGCGGCGTGCAGGCCGGTGGTTGGCTCGTCCAGCACATAGATGTTTCCCTTCTTGTCCAAATCCTTGGCCAGCTTCACCCGCTGGCGCTCACCGCCGGACAGGGTGGAAAGGGGCTGCCCCAGGGACAGGTAGGGCAGGCCCACCTCCAGCATGGCCCCAAGGGCCTTGCGCAGCTTCCGGTTATCCTTGAAAAATTCAGAAGCTTCCGCCGCGGACATATCCAGAATTTCCACGATATTTTTGTCCCTGTATCGGTAGAACAGGGCCTCCTGACTGTAGCGTTTGCCTTCGCAGGCTTCACAGACTGTGGTCACGGGATCCATGAACACCAGCTCCGTGACGATCTGTCCTCTGCCGCCGCAGCTCGGGCAGCCGCCCTTGCTGTTGAAGGAAAAGAGAGCAGGCTCCACACCGTTTTCCGCCGCCATGATCTTCCGAATCTCGTCAAAGAAACCCAGGAAGGTGGCCGGGGTAGAACGCCCGGTGGCCGTCACCGGGGACTGATCCACCAGCACCACCCGGTCTGCGTACTGCTTGGCGAACACATCCCGGATGAGGGAGCTTTTGCCGGAGCCTGCCACGCCGGTGACCACGGTGAGCACATTCAGCGGGATATCCACCGACACATTTTTCAGGTTGTGAACGCAGGCGTTCCGCACAGGAAGAAAGGCTTTCTGCGTCCGGGGCTTGTCTTTCAGCGGAATGACCTGCTTCATGGCCTCACCGGTTTTGGTGCCGGAGAGCAGCAGGGCTTCATAGCTTCCCTGAAACAGAATCTCGCCGCCGTTTTTACCCGCCAGCGGTCCGACGTCGATGACCTCATCGGCAATGGAGATCACATCCCTGTCGTGTTCCACCACCAGCACGGTATTGCCCTTGTCCCGCAGGCTCTGCAACAGGCGGGTCATGCGGGACACATCCCGGGGGTGCATTCCGGTGCTGGGCTCGTCGAAGATGTAGGTCATGCCGGTCAGGCTGCTTCCCATGTAGCGCACCAGCTTTAGCCGCTGTGCCTCGCCTCCGGAAAGGGTGCTGGATTCCCGATCCATGGACAGGTAGGGCAGGCCGATGTCGATCATCCGCTGCAAGGAAGCGGTCAGCGCCTCCACAATGCTTGCGGCTCTGGGGTCAGTGATAGTACTGAGCACCTTCACCAGCTCGGTGAACTCCATGGCACACATTTCGTCGATGCTGTACCCCGTCACCTTGCAGGCAAGGGTCTTAGGATTCAGCCGCCGCCCGCCGCAGTCGGGGCAGACTTTTTCTTCCATGAACTGATTGAGCCTTTTCAGCGTATGGTCGCTTTGCTCCTCAGGGCCTTTCATCAGGCACAGCCGCTGGAATTGGATTTTGATGCCTTCCACCTTTTTGTGTTCCCGCGGACCACCGATCACCCTGCTGCCATAGAGAAGGAGGTTTCGCTCCTCTGCGCTGTAATCCCGGTATTTTTTTCCCAGGTCAAACAGGCCCGAACCGGTGTACTGCTTCCAGTAGTAGTTGCCCACCTTGAACGCAGGCAAATTGAGCATATTTTCATTCCAGGACTTATCCGGGTCAATGGCCCTTTCAATGTCCAGATCCAGGATCTTTCCAATGCCGGAGCAGGTTCTGCACATACCGTTGGGGTCGTTGAAGGAGAAATAGGAGGCAGTTCCCGCGTAAGGCTCCCCGATGCGGGAGTAGAGCAGGCGCAGCGCAGCGTACATATCGCTGATGGTGCCCACTGTGGAGCGGGCGTTGCCGCCCAGTCGGGACTGATCCACGATGACCGAAGCGGAGAGATTGTCGATTCGCTCCACTTTTGGCTTTTCGTATTTGGGCAGCCGTCCCCGTATAAAGGCGGTGTAGGTCTCGTTCATCTGCCGCTGGCTCTCGGCGGCGATAGTATCAAAGACGATGCTGGACTTTCCGGAGCCGGACACCCCGGTGAACACCACAATTTTTCCCTTTGGAATATCCAACGACACATTTTTCAGATTGTTCTGCCTGAGTCCCCGGATGATGATTTTATCTTCTGATTGCATATTACTTCCCTCACTTTCCCCTATATCATACAACAGCAAGAAAATTCTTTCTCGACTTTCCTCGCCAAAGGAGAACGGACACTCCGCAGACGAAGCAGCGTGTCCATCAAAATTACGCTTTTTTGACGGGGCAGCAGACCTCGGTGACATATTCATCGGGATTCGAGGTCTCGTGTGGGCTGACATGGTAGATGTTGAACATGGAGCCGTCAAACACATAGCCATTGTCGAAAACTCACGCCGCCACCGCCTCATTGATGCCGCCCATCTGTTCATAGGGTGGAATTACCATGCGGACGGTTGCGGAATAACGGGCGGGAAATATCTTAATGGTTACATCGTATTTCATGGTTTTGTCTTCCTTTCTCAGCCTTGTTTGGGCTGTTTCCAGAAGCCGCAGCCGGTATGCCGTCTCCTCGGACAACGCCTGAAGCTCCGCCTGCTTGCAGCGCAGATGCCGCAGCATACGGATGCTGACTCTGGACAGTTTTGAAAAATCTCCGATTTTCAGCATAGGGTTTCCTCCAGATCTGTCGGTTTTTGAGCTCAGCATCATTGTAGAGCCTGCCACAATGGGAGAGTCAAGAGGGTATTTCCTGTTTTTCACCACCGGAACAGATCACATTGCTGCACGCGATACGATAGGTGATGACAAAATACAATGCGTAAATACCCGCAATCACAAGTGCAATGACCACGGCGGTTTCCATGGCCCGCTGTCCGCTCAAACCTGCGAAGTTCCAGATTCGATAGACTTCCCCGAAAATAATTCCTACAGGGATGGTCATCATCAGTGGAAGCAGAAAGGGAGACAGAAAAAATACGGACATCTGCCTGCACAAGGTTTTCTTCTGCATGGAAACATCCGCACCCAGACGATAGAGAAAGACCAGATCGCCGATCATGCCGACGCAAAACCCGGTGAAGCGGGCGCCTGCGGGCAGATGGTTCCACCCGAATCCGACAGACAGAAGCTGCGCCAGGAGCGCCAGCGCCATCAGGCGATAAGGCAAATACTCTTCAATTGGAATGTGATTCATATTTCACGCCTTCTTTCATCCGAAAATATCAGACTGTGCGCCGATCCGGTCACTGAATCTCCAGGTTTCCGCTGGTACTGTTGACCGTGATCCTGCTTTCCCCGTTTCCGAAAACATACCGGTCTCCATTTCGTTCAAAGGCCACATCGGTATGCAGCTTGCCGCTGCTTGTATCAACATCAATCGTCTCCGCCTCTGCCTCTCCGATGCGGACAGCTCCGGACGAAGCGTCGCACGCCAATGCCTGGGTCATGATACTGTCTGCCCGGATCGTTCCGGAGCTGCTGCTCAAATTGACATCCCCAGCTTCAACAACACCCAGCCTTATCCCACCGGAATGCACAGAGATCAGGACACTGTTTTGCTCCAGTGCATCCGCCTGAACCGGAGCAGAGGTCGTGTGAACAGAGAGATCGATTCCCTTCGGGATTTCAATGGTCAAATGCTTATCCTGGGAACTTACATTGATTTTTGCGTCCGATTCACAAAAACGGATCTTCAAAGAACCATCCTCCAGCAAATAGTGCATGGCAGTCTTCTCCGGCAGTTCTCCTCCACTTTCACTGACACGCAAGTCACTGCTGTCCGTTTCAACAATGTTGACCTTTCCGCAGCGCCAGTAGATTTCGATTGACTGAACTTCGTCCGCTTCATAGGAAAACGC
>JAQYDI010000078.1 GCA_028724245.1 Lachnospiraceae bacterium | reverse complement strand
CTTACCACCTGCCCTCACTGTGCAACCGGATGTCAGTATTATCTGATCGTAAAAGACGGTAAGATTGTTGATACGGAAGCTGCAAACGGTCCTTCCAATAAAGGTCTGCTTTGCGTAAAAGGCCGCAGCGGATGCTTCGATTTCGTTCATTCGCCCGACCGTATCAAGACTCCTCTGATCAAGAACCGCGAAACCGGCGAATTCAGAGAGGCAAGCTGGGATGAAGCACTGGATCTGGTGGCTTCCCGATTTATGGAAATCAAGAAAAAATACGGCCCCGATTCTCTGGCTGGTTTTGCCTGCTCCAGATCACCCAATGAAGATATCTACATGGTTCAGAAGATGGTACGTACCTGTTTTGGAACCAACAATGTGGACAACTGTGCCCGCGTATGCCACTCTGCTTCTGTATCGGGTCTGGCTATGACACTGGGTTCCGGCGCCATGACCAATCCCATCGGCGATATCACCAATGATGTGGATGTCATCATGCTGGTTGGTTCCAATCCGGAGCACGCTCATCCCGTAGTCGGCATGCAGATCCGCCAGGCGGTTGCCCGCGGAACAAAGCTGATCGTAGTGGATCCCCGTGATATCGATCTGGCAAAGAAGGCTGATATCCATCTGAAGCTGAAACCCGGTACCAACGTTGCATTTGCCAACGGCATGATGAATGTATTTATTGAAGAAAATCTGATCGATAAGAAGTTTATCGAAGAAAGAACAGAAGGGTTTGAAAAGCTGGCAGACATCGTTAAGGATTACACACCTGAAAAGGTTGCAAAAATCTGCCATATCGATGCTGAAGAACTGAGAGCAGCAGCACGTCTGTATGCAAAAGCGGACAAGGCTCCCATCATCTACTGTCTGGGTGTAACGGAACACTCCACCGGTACAGAAGGCGTTATGTCCATGTCCAATATGGCCATGATGGTCGGCAAACTCGGCCGTCCCGGCTGCGGCGTAAATCCTCTCCGTGGTCAGAACAACGTACAGGGTGCCTGCGATATGGGTGCACAGCCCGGCGATTTCCCTGGCTATCAGAAGGTGAAAAACCCCGATGTGATCGCCAAATTTGAAAAGGCCTGGGGCGTAGAGCTTCCGAAGGAACACGGTACACACGCTACTGACTGCTTCCCGAAGATGATTACAGGCGAAATCAAAGGTCTGTACATTTACGGTGAAGATCCGGTTGTTACCGATCCTGATACATCACATGTTCTGAAAGCATTAAAGAGCCTTGATTTCTTCGTTATTCAGGAACTGTTCATGACAGAAACCGCTCAGCTGGCAGATGTTATCCTGCCCGGTATGAGCTATGCGGAAAAAGAAGGTACATTCTCCAATACAGAGCGCCGCGTACAGCGTGTCCGCAAGGCGGTTACGGTAGAAGGCGATATGAGACTGGATACGGATATTATCATCGATCTGATGAACCGTATGGGATATCCCCAGCCTTATCTGACCAGTGCGCAGATCATGGATGAGGTTGCTTCTTTGACTCCTTCCTTTGCAGGTATCAGTCATGAACGTCTCGACAGTGAAGAGGTTGGCGGCAGAGGTCTGCAGTGGCCCTGCACCAGCAAGGATCATCCCGGTACCCCTATCATGCATGTGGGCAAATTCTCCAGAGGACTCGGCTGGTTCTATCCGGCAGAATATGTACCCAGTGCAGAACTTCCTGATGAAGAATATCCGGTTATCCTCATGACAGGACGTATTCTCTATCATTATACCACAAGAGCCATGACCGGAAGAACCCCTGGCCTTATGGAAATTGAAGGAAAATCCTTTATTGAAATGAACGTTGTGGATGCGGATAAACTGGGAATCGAAAATGGTGACCGTGTAAAAGTATCCTCCAGACGCGGTCAGATCGAAACAACTGCCAGAGTCGGCACCAAAACATCACCCGGTGAATCCTGGATGCCTTTCCACTTCCCGGATGGCAATGCAAACTGGCTGACCAATGCGGCACTGGACAAATATGCACGTATCCCCGAATACAAAGTATGTGCAGTTAAAATTGAAAAAGCATAATAATTCAAGTCATTTTCAGCCTTCAGAGAAGGACTGAAACACAGGAAAAGGAAGATATTGTCGTTTATAAGCGGATATCTTCCTTTTTATTATAGTCTGAATTTTTCAATTTCAGATATATGTGCATTTTTCCCACAGATTATTAGCGGGAAAATGACTGGATTGGTTTGAAAACATAAAATAAATTATACTTTTTGTGTATGAAATATAAAAACCAGAGAAAAAATGAGAAAAACAGGAAAAAATAATAAACAAAAATTTGCGGGAGAAATTAGCATATCTATGGATGGATTGAAAAAATAATTGAAATAAATGAAAATACAAAAATACCATGTCATATATGTATAAAAAAATTCAAGAATATACAAAAAATAGTGCAAAAAAACATATAGATACAAATTATAAAACAATGCGAAAAACACAAATGATTGTCAAATCTCATGGTTAATGATAGAATATAAGCAATATGACGATTGAGGAGTTTAAAAATAAATAAAAATTAGGATATATTTTAATACGCATGTACATGAAAAGATACATGGCTGTCAAAAATGCATAAAGGTGCGGCAAAGTAATAGAAACTATATCCGAACTTTTCTTCAGGGGGAAGTCAAAGGGGTACTGATGAGTTTTAATCAGTGCCTTGTATTATGACAAGGATTTAGTATAAAGCAAACAAAGAGGAGGTAAAAATAATGAGCATTGTTCCTTATAGTACTAAACCCGAGAAAAAAACATCTCTGGTAGAGGCTGTAAAGTCAAAAATCCCTTTTAACGGAACACCTGAGCAGGAAGTTGAGCTGAGAAAGCTGATTGATGCTCACAAGGGTCAGAAAGGTGCGCTGATGCCCATTCTTCAGGGAGCACAGGAGATTTACGGATATCTGCCTGTGGAAGTTCAGCAGATCATCTCAGACGAAACACAGATTCCGATGAGTAAGATTTACGGCGTAGTAACATTCTACTCATTCTACAATCTGCAGCCGAAGGGCAAGTATAAGATCTCTGTATGTCTTGGTACGGCATGTTACGTAAAGGGATCCGGACAGGTTTATGAGAAGATTCAGCAGATTCTTGGAATTTCCGGCGGCGAGTGTACGGAAGACGGTAAATTCTCACTGGAAGCATGTCGTTGTGTAGGTGCGTGCGGCCTTGCACCGGTTATGATGATCAACGACGATGTACATGGACGTCTGACACCCGGCAACGTGGAAGAGATTCTTGCAAAATACGAATAGGAGGGGAACGCCATGATTAAGACAATTGAACAGTTAAATGCAGTCAAAAGCCAGTATCAGGCAACAGTAGCCTTCCGTCATCCCGGCGCGACAGAAAAAGACAGCTACAAGCGTCATGTGCTGGTCTGCGCAGGTACCGGATGTACTTCATCCGGCAGTGTAAAGATTGCGGCAAGGATTGAGGAACTGCTTGAGGAA
>JAQYDI010000077.1 GCA_028724245.1 Lachnospiraceae bacterium | reverse complement strand
TCAAAATTACAGCTTCACCACCGCATCGCCCTTCACCACTTTTCCGCCTGTTACGACCCGGCAGAATCTGCCTTCATAGGGCAGCAGTGAAATGCCGAAAGTGCGTGTAACCACGCTGGGATGATCGGGCTTGCCGATCTGGGTGACTTCCAGAATGACATCTTTTCCAAGCCGGAACCGGTCGCCGGGCTGGAGATCCAGCTGATCCATGCCGTCGATCAGCACATTTTCCGCGAAGTCCCCGGGTCCCATGTTCAGGTGATTCTCTTCATTGCTTTTGACCAGACTTCCGTAATTCAGACAGGTGACCTGTCTGCCCCAGTTGCCCTGGTGTCCGTCGCCGGAGATTCCCCTGTTTTCAATAAATTCCGCGCAGGGGATTTCCTGCTTCAGTTTTCCGCGTTCCTCATTAACGCAGATAGAATAAACAATCGCTTCCATAAATTTTACCCCACATGAATATTTTGAACAGTAACTATTATACTTCTTTCATAAACAGGCTGCAACCGGATGCATATATTATAGAAAAGATAAACTATAAGGATATGCAGTGATATGGAAAATTATGCAGTATTTTCAATTGAAACACATCTTTTTTTCTCAAGGATCATGAAGGAACATTCTCTGTTTCTGGAGGCAGGATTTCCCTGTGAAAATAAAGACTGGATTGCCCGTGCTGATTTTTTCAGGCGCGGGTTTGAGGAGGTTCTGGAGCAGGCGGTCAGGCTGGGGGATGGGTTTGTGAGAGGTCCCATTCTTGATTCTCAGGAACTGGTGACCCGTTTTACGATTCCGGCGGAGCAGCAGACCAGCCGCCTGACGGGAATCGCCATTGACAGCCGGATTTCCGAAATGGAGAAAAATCTGAGATCCGGCGGAGGCAGAGAACGGGGGAAAGACCGGAACCGGGCGTTTATCCGTATGGTCAACCGTCTGAATGAACGGGCTCTGGGTCTGGTGAATGGTCTGATTCAGTTTAAGGAAAATATTCTGCAGGAGGTGGGGAGATGCCGCCTGTTTACCACTAACTATCCGCTCCTGATACAGCATATTCTCAGAGAGGCGAAGCTGTACCGGGCTGTTTTGCTGGAACTGAGAAGAAACCGGAAGATTTCATGGAAAGAACTGTATGGAGACGAAGATTTCTGGAATCAGATCATGATGGAACATGCATTGTTTATCAGAGGGCTTCTTGACCCTTCTGAGGAGAAGCTGATCGGGACAGCGGACCGGTTTGCAGGAGAATACCGCAGATTATTGAAAATGTCAGAAGTGGAGAATGCGGACAGCAGCCGGGAACGCGGAGAGCGCAGCAATCGGGAAAGTAAAGAATCCGGCGGCCGTGAGAAGACGGGCTGCGGCTGCGGACAGGAAAAAGAACGCTCCGGTGACCGTGAGAAGGCAGGCTGCGGCTGCGGACAGGAAAAGGAACGCCGGGGCGACCGTGAGAAGAAGGACTGTGCATGTCAAGAAAAGCAAAATTTGATGAATGAGATGAGTCAGATGAGTCTGTGCCGGAAGTCTCTGGAAGAGACGCTGAAATACCGGGAATTCAAGACGGCGGGTACGGAAGGGATTCTGAACTGCAGCATTGCTTCTGTGATTCTGCCTCTGCTTGCAGACCATGTGCTGCGGGAAGCAAATCATTATATCCGGATTCTGAAAATGAACTGCGGACAGGAGGGATAGGTTATGGAGAAATTTGAGTAAGGAATCTACGGTTTGTATTATTGATACAAATGGCGTATTTTTAACTATGGTTTTTCGTACGCTGATATGATATCATGATAATAAGTAATCATTCATCGGCGGGCAGTATTTTTGCCTGCCCCTGAGTGACTGCAGTTTACAACGATAAATGGATCGATCCGGAAAGGGGGATGTTTATGTTATTTCAGGTTGTACAGAATGATATTACAAAAATGGAAACCGACGCGATCGTGAATGCGGCCAATTCCGGTCTGCAGATGAGCGGAAGTGTCTGTGGAGCCATTTTTCGTGCAGCAGGTGAGACGCAGATGCAGGAAGCATGCAACCGTTATGGTTTCTGCTCGGCGGGTGAGGCTGTGATCACGCCGGGATTCAATCTTCCGGCAAAGTATGTGATTCATACGGTAGGACCGAGATGGTACGGCGGCGATCACGGAGAAGAACAGCAGCTTTACAGTGCATATGGAAATTCCCTGAGGCTGGCTGAAAAACACGGAATCAGATCAATAGCATTTCCTCTGATTTCGGCCGGTAATTTCGGCTACCCCAGACGCAAGGCAATGGGAGTAGCAGCATTTACCATAAGAGAATATCTGCGGAAAAACAATTCCGATATGGAGGTCTATCTCGTTTTATATGACTGGGATGCTATTCAGATAGGAAAAGAGGTTTTTCCGGATATGAAGATGCTGACCGGTGTCAGATAGAGAATGCCGGATCGAAAGTGTGGACGAAAACACCGGATTGAAGGCACGGGCAGTAAGTGCGAAAGAAAGCGTACCGGGAAACAGGAAGCAAAAACAGGCAGGGAGAACCGTTGGAAGGGGAATAATTACATGAGGCTTGATTGGATCCAACAGAATGAGAACATTATTATTGAAACAAGTAAAAAGATATGGGGGTATGCGGAGCTGGGCCGGCAGGAATACAAGTCCAGTGCATGCCTGCAGGAACTGATGCGTGAGAACGGTTTTGATGTGACAACCGGGCTGGGCGGTCTGGAGACATCGATCAGGGCAGTCTGGGGAAGCGGAAAACCGGTGATCGGTTTTCTGGGTGAATTCGATGCGCTGCCAGAACTGAGCCAGAAAACGGTTGCACACCGGTCTCCTCTGGTGGAGGGTACACCGGGGCATGGCTGCGGCCATAATCTTCTGGGAACCTCAGCAGCCGCAGCAGCCATTGCACTCCGGTATGATATGGAGGAGCAGAATCTTCCCGGAACCGTTATTTTCTGGGGATGTCCTGATGAAGAGGGGACCATGGGGAAGATTTACATGGCAAAGGAAGGCGTATTTTCCAACCTTGATGTGGCTATCACGACCCACCCGGGGATTGCCAATTATGCCAATGAGGGGATTCAGTCTTCTCTGTACACTCTGGATTTTCAGTTCTACGGCAAGGCTTCCCATGCGGCAGCAGCTCCTCATGAAGGGCGGAGTGCGCTGGATGCTCTGGAATTGATGAATATTTCCATCAATTATCTGCGTGAGCATGTGAGCAAAAATGTTTCCATGCACTACATAATCACCAATGGCGGTCAGAAACCCAACGTGGTTCCGGCTTTTGCATCTTCCCGTCTGTCCATACGCGGGGCAACGATCCAGCAGGTTCAGGAAGTGTATGAGAGAATCCTGAACTGCGCCCGCGGGGCAGCGTTGATGACAGATACGCAATTTGAGCACCAGATCGTATGGGCATGCTACAGTTTCAATATTAACGAAACGCTCTGCAAAACGGCTTATGAAGCACTGGAGGAATGCGGACCTGTTCAGTGGACTGACAAGGAACTGGCCTTTGCAGCCAAGATGCAGGGACGTTATGACACGGATACGATTAACGATTCCATTCTCAATTATGTATCATATGAAGGGATGCCGTATCTGCAGAATGAGGTTCTTCATACGGGAATTGTGCCCTATGTGGGACGTTCTTTCTATACCAGAGGTTCTTCCGATGTATCCGACGTGAGCTGGATCGTTCCTACGGTGGAAATCGTAACGGCCTGCCGCCCTGTAGGCGTGGCGGCTCACACATGGGAGCAGACCTCCTGCGCCGGCATGAGTATCGGACAGAAAGGTATGCTTCTGGCTGCAAGAAGCATGTATAAAACCGGCCTGCGTCTGCTGAAGGATGAGCAGCTGCTGGAACAGGTGAAGGAAGAATTTGATGAAAGCATCGATGGATTCGAATACCGTCCGGTGATATCAGAGAAGAAAAAACGGCAGTAGGGAGTGTACACGGGAGGAGTGGCGATATGGAAAGCAGCAGGATCAGAAAAGCTGTTTTGGAAGATGCAGATGCAGTGTATGTTTTGATGCAGGAGCTGGGTTCTGCGCAGTTTGACCGGGAAACTATGCGGGAGATTCTGAAAGAACAGCTGGAGCGGCCTGAAATATATGTTTGTTTTGTCAATGAGGAAACAGAAAAAGGCGTCACCGGTGTGGTGAATATGCGTATGGAAAACCAGCTGCATCACGGAGCCCGCGTAGCCGAAGTCATGGAACTGGTCATTTTGAAAACGGAACAGGGAAAAGGAATCGGTACCCGGCTGCTGCGCTGTGCGGAAACATATGCAGCAGAACACGGCTGTGTGGAACTGGAATTAAGCAGCCATTTTATCCGCCGGGAGGCCCATGCCTTTTATGAACACTACGGCATGAACAAAGACCACTATAACTTCACGAAAGAGCTGTGAATGTTACAGCAAATTCCCTTGACTGTGAAGTGACTTTATGGTTTATGATGGGTTTGAATAGAAGTCTGTGACATGTTCGGCAAAGGAGGTTGTATGAATATAAAAGAAATGGAGGAGCGGTCAGGTCTTGTGCGTGCCAATATCCGTTACTATGAGAAGGAAGGGCTGCTTTGTCCTGTGCGCAGGGATAATGGATACCGGGATTATTCGGAGGAGGATCTGATGCTGCTGAAGCGGATCCGTCTTCTGCGGGAGCTGGGGATTTCTCTGGAGCAGATCCGGGAACTGACCGGGAATCCGGAGGCGCTGGAGGAGATTATGGAGCAGCGGGTCCAGAGCATAGAAGGAGAGGTTCTGGAACTGAATGATGCGGCTGCCGTGTGTTCGGAGATCCGGTACGACGGAGTGACATTTGACGGGATGGATGCGGACCGGTATCTGAACCGTCTGGAAGCGCTGGCAAAGGAGCGGGACAGGGCTGCGGATGGTTTACCGGGAAAAATGGCAGCGGAAACGGACAGAGAGCCGTTTACACCGCATCCATGGCGCCGTTTTCTGGCCCGGATGCTGGATTTTCAGCTGTATGGCTGGCTGGTAACCCTTGTATGGAATGGTCTTCTGAATCAGCCTTTTATCACAGGTCTTCTGTATGATCTTCTTAAGGCTGCTGCTGCCCTGGGTATTATGTTTCTTGCGGAGCCGCTGTTTCTGTCTTTTTCCGGGACTACACCGGGCAAATGGATCTTCGGGATTTCTGTCTGCAATCAGGATGGAAAAAAACTGACCTTTTCCCAGGGAATGAGAAGAACCGGCAAGGTGCTTGTATGGGGGATGGGTCTGCAGCTCCCACTAGTGGATCTGTATCGCAAGTATCGCAGCTATAAAACTTATGTAGATGGACAGAAGTTGTTCTGGGACAGAGCCTGGGATGATATGGGCCAGGATGAACATTTTGAAGTTTGCTGTAAAGAACAGGCAGTATGGAAAATGGTGACTGCCTGTATTATGATTGTGGGAGTGATTCTCGGAAGCAGTGAATTCCTTTTGGCCCGCCAGCAGCTGCCGCCCAACCGGGGAGAACTGACGGTAGAGGAATTTTCGGAAAATTATAATTATTATGCGGATATCATGAGCAGGGCAGCAGGAGAGCTTCCTCCGGAAAGCAGTCTGTTGGATGGCAGCGGACAGTATCGTTCCGATACGGAGCATACGGTGGTCGTCCGGATTCTGGATTATGAAACACCCCGATGGGAATACCGGACGCAAAATGGGATTCTTACGGAGGCATCTTTTGAAATTCAAGTCCGCACGGAGGAACCCGTCAGCAATTACAAAGAACCCATGATGTACGGAATCCTGGCACTTGGCGGGGCATGGGAAGGTGCATCCGTGTGGAACCGCAGTATGGACGGCCTGCTGGAGCGGGTCGATGAAATCGGGTATGGTGATTTCAGTTTTACTGACTGCGGGATTTGTGTAAGCTGTCAGATGGAGTACGACGGGGAAAAGATACCGGAATACGAAAGAGATGCGCTATTGCTCTGGAAGGATGACGGACAGCCCCACGATTTCCATATCCGCTTTGTGATGGAAACCGCGGAGTAAATGAGAATCCGGAAAGAAACAACAGCTATTTAATATACATTTTTGTCAAGCTTCCGGGCTGATCATCCGGATAAATGCTTCCGCGGCTGCCGAGCGCGGTGCATCGGTGCATACGAGGCAGATGGACCGGGCAGGGATTTCTTCTTTCAGATTCAGCGCCACAGCTTTTTTCTGTGCCAGCGCTTCCCAGGCAAAATACTCCGGCGTAAAGCCGATGCCGAAATTCTGCGTTACCATGGGCATGATCAGATCGGAGTTGGCAAGTTCGATATCCGGTATCCATTCCATCTGCTCTGTGGCCAGAATATTGTCCAGAAAGCTGCGGGTGCAGGTGCCTTTTTCCAGACAGATCAGCGGATAACCGGTCAGCTGTTTCAGAGTGACCGGTTTATCCGCGAGAAAAGTATAATCATTTCCTGCCACAAAAATATCATGAAAACTTTCCAGCGGCGTAATATGGAAATCATTTTCACAGCTTCTATTTCTATCCACACGTTCATCCGTATCCATAACAAGTATGGCGAAATCGAGGATTCCCTGCTTCAGGGTTTGCAGAGTGGCGGGCGTGCTGCTGTTGGCGATTTTCAGTTTGATGCCGGGATGCAGGGAGCGGTACTGCTTCAGCCATGGAATCAGATAAAAATGCAGAACTGTTTCCGTGGCTCCGATGGTGAGACTGCCTTCTGAAAGCTGCAGCGCGGCCCGGAGTTTTTCCTCTCCCTTCAGAATTTGTTCGCAGGCGATGGAAATATGAGAATAAAGCTGTCTGGCTTCCGGTGTCATGATGACACCTTTTTTTGTGCGCAGAAAGAGCGTGCAGCCAAGCTCTTCTTCCAGATTGCGGATGGCGTGGCTGATGGTAGGCTGAGTCAGATACAGGGCACCGGCGGCTGCCGTGATGCTTCCTGTCCTGCCTACATAATAAAAAATACGGTAATAATCAAAGCTGGCTGACATGGTTTGTTGTCTCCTCCATGCACAGATTCTATGGATATCCTGAAAAATATTCATTATATTTATACCATACTTTGTGATATACTACCAGCGTTGTGTCAAAACATAAATGATTTGTGTCGATACCTGAACAATTTGTGTCGATACCTGAACGATGAGAAAAGAGAGGAAAGTTATTATGAATAAGGATCTGACAGTGGGTAATCCGTCGGAGGTTCTGTGGAAATTTTCCATTCCGCTGTTTGGAAGCGTTATTTTTCAGCAGATGTACAATATCGCGGACAGCCTGATCGCCGGTAAATTTGTGGGCGAAAAAGCGCTGGCGGCGGTGGGAAATTCCTACGAGATTACGCTGATTTATCTGGCTTTTGCATTCGGATGCAATATCGGTACCTCGGTTATTGTGTCCCAGCTGTTCGGGGCCAGACGTCTGAAAGAGGTGAAAACGGCAGTCAGCACATCCATGATTGCCACCGGCATGCTGTGTCTGACGCTGATGGCTCTGGGCTTTTGCCTGACACCGCAGCTTCTGTATCTGATCCATACTCCCGACGATGTATTCGGCGACTGTCTGCTGTATATGAATATTTATACGGGCGGTCTGCTGTTTCTGTTTTTTTATAATGTAAGCACCGGTATTTTTTCGGCCCTGGGCGATTCGGTGACCCCCTTCCGGTTTCTGGCGGTGTCATCCGTGGCAAATATTATCGTGGATTATGTGTTTGTTACGGCATTTCATATGGGCGTTGCCGGTGTGGCCTGGGCGACTTTTATCTGTCAGGGGGTCAGCTGCGTGGCAGCCGTCATTACGGTGATGCGGCGGATGGCAGCTCTGGAAAAAGGCGTAAAAGCGCCGGTTTTTTCTGTGCAGATCCTGAAGAAGATCATGGTTGTAGCCATTCCCAGCATTCTGCAGCAGAGTTTTATTTCCGTGGGAAATATT